>JALUWZ010000181.1 GCA_027019205.1 Emcibacter sp. | reverse complement strand
TCGATCTCGTCCATAGAAGACCCCGCCATGAAGGCCAGATACGGCGGCACAATCGGCAGCACACAGGGGCTCAAAAAGCTGATCACCCCCGCCAGTAGCGCCACCAGCATTGAAGGCAGCAGAGAGGCATCAATAACATCAATTCCAAACATGGTATTTCCTTTTCTTTGCCCCTCCATATCCCGTTTTCCGGTAAAGGTCATGCAAAGAATTGTCACATTTACGTGGACAGCCCGCCCCGCGCGTTTTAGCCTGTGGCATGGATTATGATCAAGACATAGACGCCCGCAGCCTGCTCTGCCCGCTTCCCGTGCTTAAAGCCCGTAAGCGGCTGAAATCTATGGCAAAGGGCGAGGTTCTCAAGCTCATCGCAGATGACCCCGCCGCCGTGATTGACGTGCCGCATTTCTGCAATGAACAAGGCTATGTTCTGGCCGATATCGTGGCAGACGGGCCGGTCCGGCACTATTTCATCAAAATCCCGCTGGATTAACCCAGCACGCCCCAAGCTTCATTCTTCCCCAAATACTCAAAGCCACAAGCGCCAATGTATCCGCGCGGCGCGTATACGACATCGTCAAGCCATGCAAAGCCGGACGCGCCGCTTATAGGGTGTGCAGCAGCCGCCCGCAGGCCAGTTCGATCATGTCCAGCACCTCGGGGAAGTTGTCTTCATAATAGGGGTCTGGCACGTCTGCAATACCAAGCTCAGGCGCATAGTCCAGCAGTTTCACCAGCTGCGCCGTGCTGCCTTTCGGGCACATGGTCTTGAGGTCTCGCAGGTTTTGCGCATCCATAGCCACGATCAGATCGAAGCGGTCAAAATCCCCGGGCACCACCTTGCGGGAGCGAATGTAAGACATATCAATCCCGCGCCGCGCCGCCTCTGCACTGGCGCGCGGGTCGCTGGGGCTACCGTCATGCCAGCCCGAGGTGCCGGCGCTGTCAATCTCCAGCCCCCGTCCTTTGGCCTGCACCCGAAAAATCGCTTCGGCGGTGGGAGAGCGGCAGATATTGCCAAGGCATACAAAAAGGATAGAT
>JALUWZ010000180.1 GCA_027019205.1 Emcibacter sp. | reverse complement strand
ACCGGCTTTTTCGCCTCCACTGCCTCTTGCGCCTGCTCAAACAGCCTGCGGTCGAGAATATGATCAAGATCATGCTGCTGGGTCTTGCTGTTATATATGTCATAGCCCTTGCCGGGTTTTGGTATATGGAACAATCTGCTAAAGTCAAGCCCGTCGGCTTTCCAGTGGCGAATGGCGGCATTTTTGCCGAGCCGGTCGGACTGTCCGATGATGTCGCCAAGCCTGCGAACCCCCATTTCAGACAGGATTTTCCGCACTTCTTCGGCAACAAAGAAGAAATAATTGACCACATGTTCCGGTTTGCCACGGAATTTGCGGCGCAGAACCGGGTCCTGGGTCGCGATTCCAACCGGACAGGTATTCAAATGGCATTTCCGCATCATGATGCAGCCGCTGGCAATCAGGGGCGCGGTGGCGAAACCGAATTCATCAGCCCCGAGCAAAGCCCCAATCACCACGTCGCGTCCGGTTTTCAACCCCCCATCAACCTGCACGGAAATCCGGTCACGCAATTTATTCAGCACCAGAGTCTGCTGGGTTTCCGCCAGACCCATTTCCCAAGGACTGCCGGCATTCTTGATACTGGTCAGCGGGCTGGCCCCGGTGCCGCCGTCATAGCCGGAAATCGTCAAATGATCAGCCTTGGCCTTGGATACCCCGGCGGCCACCGTGCCGACACCGATTTCGGACACCAGCTTGACGCTGATCCGGGCGCGCGGATTGACATTCTTCAGGTCATAGATCAGTTGCGCCAGATCCTCGATCGAATAGATATCATGATGGGGCGGCGGAGAAATCAACCCGACCCCGGGCGTTGAATGCCGCACCTTGGCAATTACCGCATCAACCTTGTGACCGGGCAACTGGCCGCCCTCGCCGGGCTTTGCACCCTGAGCCATCTTGATCTGGATTTCATCCGCATTGACCAGATATTCGGTGGTCACGCCGAAACGACCCGACGCCACCTGCTTGATCGCACTGCGGCGCAGATTGCCATTCCTGTCCGGGGTGAAACGGTCCGGTTCCTCGCCGCCCTCGCCGGTGTTGGATTTGCCGCCAATCCGGTTCATGGCGATGGCAAGGTTGGTATGGGCCTCGCGACTGATCGAGCCAAAGGACATGGCCCCGGTGACGAAACGTTTGACGATCTCGCTTGCCGGCTCTACCTCGTCAAGCGGCACCGGCTTATTCGCCAGCTTGATCTCGAATAATCCGCGCGGGGTCAGCAGACGCTCTGACTGCTCGTTAATCAGCCGGGCATAGGCATCATACTGCTGCTGGCTGTTGCCGCGCACCGCATGCTGAAGACTGCTGATGCTGTCAGAAGTCCACATATGATCTTCGCCCCGCAGGCGCACCGCATATTCCCCGCCAACATCAAGGGCATTCTTGTAAACCAGACTGTCGCTGAAAGCCTGCTGGTGACGCATGACCGTCTCCCGCGAGATTTCGGCCAGGCCGACCCCCTCTATCATCCCCCGGGTATTGGTGAAATATTTTTCAATAAATTCGCTGTTCAGACCGACAGCATCAAAAATCTGCGCCCCGCAATAGGACTGATAGGTAGAAATTCCCATCTTTGACATGACTTTCAGGATGCCCTTGTTGATCGCCTTGGTATAGCGCATACGGGCCTGCCGGGGGCTGACTTCCTCCGGTAAATTCGGGGCCAGATCCGGGGCCAGCGCATCAATGGTCTCAAAGGCAAGATAGGGATTGATCGCCTCGGCCCCGTATCCTGCCAGAGCGCAGAAATGGTGAACCTCACGCACCTCGCCACTTTCGACCACCAGCCCGACCGAAGTCCTAAGCCCCTTCCTGATCAGATAATGATGCACCGCAGAGGTCGCAAGCAGGGCCGGGATTGCAATCCGCACCCCGCTCACCCCGCGATCAGACAGGATGATGATATTATCGCCCTCAACCACCGATACTTCCGCCAGCAAGCAGATGCTTTCGAGGGCATTATCCATCCCCGCCTCGCCCTGCGCCGCGTCATAGGTAACATCAATGGTGACGGTGCGGAAATTATTGTCGGGAATATCGCCGATGGTGCGGATTTTCTCCAGATCCTCATTGCTCAGGATTGGCTGGCGCACCTCAAGCCTTTTATGAGTGCCGACCCCTTCGAGGTCAAGCAGGTTGGGCCGGGGGCCGATAAAGGAGACCAGCGACATCACCGCCTCTTCGCGAATCGGGTCAATCGGCGGGTTGGTCACTTGAGCAAAATTCTGTTTGAAATAGCTGTAAAGCAGCTTTGACTTGCTTGACAGGGCAGATATCGGTGTGTCTGTGCCCATGGAGCCGAGCGCTTCCTGGGCGCTTGTCGTCATCGGCGGCAGCAAAAGCTTGAGATCTTCCTGGGTATAACCAAAGGCCTGCTGACGTTTCAGCAGCGGCACATCGGTATCATGATTAGGCGCAAATTCCGCCGGCAAATCCTCAAGCTTGATCTGGGTTCGGGCGAGTATCGCCTCGTAATTATAGGCCCCGGCAAGCTCCGCCTTGATTTCCTCGTCACTGATAATCCGGCCCTGCGCAGTATCAATCAACAGCATTTTGCCGGGCTGCAGGCGCCATTTGGTGATGATTTTATCTTCCGGTATCGGCAACACCCCCATTTCGGACGCCAGCACCACCATATCATCATCGGTCACAAGATAGCGCGCCGGACGCAGGCCGTTGCGGTCAAGCGTCGCGCCAATCAGGGTGCCATCGGTAAAGGCCATCGCCGCCGGGCCGTCCCACGGCTCCATCAGGGCGGCATGATATTCATAAAAGGCCCGGCGTTTCTCATCCATCAGCGGATTGCCGGACCAGGCCTCGGGGATCAGCATCATCATCGCGTGGACAATATTATAGCCCCCGGCAACCAGCAGTTCGAGCGCATTGTCAAAGCTCGCCGTATCGGAAATGCCTTCGGGGATCAGCGGCCATAATTTCTCAAGATCATCGCCCAGCAGGGTCGATTCCATGCTGAAGCGCCGCGATGCCATCCAGTTGACATTGCCGCGCACCGTGTTGATTTCACCATTGTGACAGACCATTCGGAACGGCTGGGCCAGCCCCCATGTCGGAAAGGTATTGGTGGAAAAACGCTGGTGAACCAGCGCCAGCGCCGAGACCATCCGCTCATCAGAAAGGTCTTTATAATAGACCCCGACCTGACTGGCGAGCAGCATGCCCTTATAGAGCAGGGTACGGCTGGAACAGCCACAGGCATAATACTGGCTGGTGTCCGCCGCCATTTCAAAGGTGATGTTGGAGAGCTGCTTGCGGATCAGATAGAGTTTCAGCTCAAAATCCGCATTGCTTTTACAATTCTTGCCAATGCCGACAAAGCCCTGGACAACCACAGGCTCGGACGCCTTGACCCCGGCGCTGAAGCCGCTGTTGTCGGTCGGCACATCACGCCAGCCCAGGAATGTCTGCCCCTCGGTTTTAACAAGTTTTTCAAAGGTTTTTTTGATGGCATTGGCGATTTTCTTTTCATGGGGCAGAAACATCATCAGAACGCCGTAATCGCCGAGGGCAGGCAGGGTGATGCCTTCCTCTTTCGCCGCAGCCCGGATAAAGTCATCCGGCATCTGAATCAGGATCCCGGCCCCGTCCCCGGACAGCGGATCGGCACCGACGGCCCCGCGATGGGTCAGGTTCTCCAGTATTTTCAACCCGTTGGCAATAATATCATGACTTTTTACGCCTTTGATATTGGCGACAAAACCAATGCCGCAGTTATCATGCTCATTGGCCGGGTCATAGAGTCCCTGAGGGGTCGGTAAACCGGTCATGTTTAAGGGCACCTGATGGCTCATTGCTGAAAATACTCCTCGACATTATTTTTTTTCAGATTTCTGCAATTTTTCGCGCAAAAATCCAATCCATCCTTGACGTAAAAGACAGACTGAATATTAGTCTTCTGTTATAAAGTCAGTTTTTTGCGCTGTCCGGCAACCCGCAAGACATGACAAATATATCTGAATCCGTCGTCTGGCCGCAGAACCCTGTACCACTCTATATGCAAGTGAAGGCAAAAATCTGACATAAATTATCTACAGTCAGAGGCACTATGTACAAAATTAACTGCAGTATTATTACACACTTGTCTCTTTTTCTACTGAAAATCAGCGATAAAATCAAGCGTCTCACAAGCAGTTTTTTTGATAAAAAGCCGGAAGGATAGAAAAAAAATCTTTTACTTCAAGTCGTTAACCCTGAATAAAAAATGATAATAAAATAAGCACTGCCGCCGACAGGCCCGAGAGAGACCCACAATATGCCTAAAAATAAGGCATAGTGCAAAAAATTACGGCATATTACGCCATATTTCAGGCGCTGCAGATTTTTTCGAGGAAGTCGCTGATCTCGATTTGAATATCTTTTGACTATTGTTCAATTGAAATTACATATATTTTATCAATTTTGACAAATGATTTAATGAGAGGCTTTTTTTTAGATTTTATTATGTCAAATCCGGTGTAAAATCGCAGATTTGTGACGGTTTTGTGAAAGTCAAGATAAAAGGCTGAATACTAGCTGTTGACATTACACCGGGGTCAAAATACCATATATTGTGTCGAAGATAATCAGGAGGGGTTCGGGATCGGATAGTTGTTTGGCTGCAAGGCTCTAGGGACTGATCAGTAGAAAACAACATAATCACAACCGGATTTCAGGGTGGATTAATTCTTCGTCACCGATAGGAAAAAAAATTGATTATACAGATATGACCATCAGAATGGTGATTATGTGGTATAATGAAGGGATGATTCATTCATCCTCCAGAATGATGATACAGGTCAAGGGATTAGCTCAAGGTGGCAGATATTTTATTCAAGGACGTCGTACAGGTAAAGGATCATTCACGGGTTGAAACCATCTCGGCGCGGGATGATCTGTTAACGGATTTCGGCAAGGCGACGCTGACCGACCGCTATCTGTTGCCTGATGAGAATTTTCAGGATCTTTTTGCCCGGGTCGCGAGCTTCTACAGTGATGACCAGGCCCATGCCCAGCGGCTGTATGATTATATCAGTCAGCTGTGGTTCATGCCGGCCACCCCGGTCCTCAGCAACGGCGGCACCAAACGCGGCCTGCCGATTTCCTGCTTCCTCAACGAGGCCAGTGATAGTCTTCGGGGCATTGTCAATCTGTGGAATGAAAATGTCTGGCTGGCGTCCAAAGGCGGCGGCATCGGCAGCTACTGGGGCAATCTGCGCTCCATCGGCGAAGAGGTGTCCACCAATGGCAAGACATCGGGCATCATCCCCTTTATCCGGGTGATGGACAGCCAGACCCTGGCCATTTCACAAGGCTCGCTCCGGCGCGGCAGTGCGGCGGTGTATCTGCCGGTAAACCACCCGGAAATAGAGGAATTTATTGAAATCCGCCGTCCGACCGGCGGCGACCCGAACCGCAAGGCGCTTAACCTTCATCACGGGATCGCCATTTCCGACGCCTTTATGCGGGCGGTGGAAAATAATGAGGAATGGGCCCTGCTCAGCCCCCATAATAACAGCGTGCAAAAGACCGTATCGGCCCGCGCCCTGTGGATTCGTATCCTCACAGCCCGGATTGAAACCGGTGAGCCATATATGCTGTTCAGTGATCATGTCAATAATGCCATTCCCGAGCATCACAAGCTGGCGGGGCTTAATGTCAAGACCTCCAATCTCTGTTGCGAAATTACCCTGCCGACGGGGATGGATCATCTGGGGCAGGAACGCACGGCGGTCTGCTGCCTGTCCTCGATCAATCTGGAAACATATGACGACTGGAAGGATAACGAGCTTTTCATTACCGATGTGATGCGGTTCCTCGACAATGTGCTGGATGATTTTATCGAGCGTGCGCCCGACAGCATGGCCCGGGCGACCTATGCCGCAATGCGCGAACGCAGTGTCGGCCTCGGCGTCATGGGCTTTCACAGCTTCCTTCAGGACCGGATGATCCCCTTTGAATCAGTGATGGCCCAGGTGTGGAACAAGAAAATATTCAGCTATATCCAGAACAGCGTGAACAAGGCCTCCCGCCTGCTGGCCGGGGAAAAAGGCCCCTGCCCCGATGCCGCCGATTATGGCATCATGGAACGTTTCTCCAACAAGACCGCCATCGCCCCGACCGCCTCAATCTCCATTATCTGCGGCGGGGCCAGCCCGGGGATTGAACCAATCGCTGCCAACAGCTTTACCCAGAAAACCCTGTCCGGGTCCTTTAACGTCCGCAGCCGCGCCCTGACCCGCTTGCTTGAGCAGAAGGGGCAGAATACCGCAGATGTCTGGTCCTCAATCTCGATCAACCGTGGTTCTGTCCAGCATCTTGATTTTCTCGACGAGCTTGAGAAGGCCGTGTTCAAGACCGCGTTCGAGCTCGACCAGCGCTGGGTGATTGAGCATGCCGCCGACCGCGCACCAATGATTGATCAGGCCCAGTCAGTCAAT
>JALUWZ010000179.1 GCA_027019205.1 Emcibacter sp. | reverse complement strand
GCCCCTGACGTCCTGATTTTACAGCTGTAATACCGGCGGACGTGCAGGGGAGAAATATATATCATTCCCCACGCGGGAGACATCATTCAATCAGATAAAATCAAGGCTAATATCATGACCACAGATAAAAACAGGGTTATCATTTTCGATACCACACTCCGGGACGGCGAACAGTCGCCGGGCTGCTCAATGACGCTGAGCGAAAAATTACGGGTTGCCGAGGCGCTTGAGCATCTTGGTGTCGATGTGATAGAGGCCGGCTTTGCCATCGCCTCCAATGGGGATTTCGAGTCGGTATCACAGGTGGCCGGATTGCTGAAGGAAACCTCCGTATGCTCGCTGGCCCGGGCATCGCGCAAGGATATTGACCGGGCGGCAGAGGCATTGAAAAAGGCGGTACGTCCGCGCATCCATACCTTTATTTCGACCAGCCCGCTGCATATGAAATACAAGCTGCAGATGACCCCGGAAGAGGTGATAGAGCATATTGTCGACAGTGTGACCTATGCCCGCAATCTGTGTGATGATGTTGAGTGGTCGTGCGAGGATGGCACCCGGACGGAAGAGGATTTCCTTTATCGTACCATAGAGCTGGCGATCAAAGCAGGCGCGACGACCATCAATGTGCCGGATACGGTCGGCTATACCACGCCCGATGAATATCGCCTGATCATGGAGAATATTATCAAAAATGTGCCGAATTCTGACAAGGCAGTCTTTTCCACCCATTGCCATAATGATCTTGGACTTGCAGTGTCAAATTCAATCGCCGCAGTGCAGGGCGGTGCGCGTCAGATAGAATGCACGGTCAACGGCATTGGCGAGCGTGCGGGCAATGCGGCGCTGGAAGAGATCATTATGGCCTTTCGCACCCGCCAGGATGTTATGCCCTATCACACCGGGATTATTGCGGAAAATATTATCAGCACCTCGCGGCTGGTGTCGTCGGTAACCGGGCTGGAAGTTCAGCATAACAAGGCGATTGTCGGGGCCAATGCCTTTGCCCATGAAAGCGGCATTCATCAGGACGGCATGCTGAAAAATGCCGGAACCTATGAGATCATGACCCCCGAATCGGTCGGATTGAAGAAATCCGAACTGGTGATGGGCAAACATTCCGGTCGTCATGCCTTCCGGGAAAAGCTCAAGGATCTCGGCTATCAGCTCGGCGATAATGAATTCCTCAGCGCCTTTACCCGCTTCAAGGATCTGGCCGATATGAAAAAGGCCCTCTATGATGATGACATCATTGCCCTTGTCGATGAGGACCAGCGCGACAATGATTATATGACCCTTGAGAACTGGGCCTTTGTCTGTGATAATGACAAGCCGAGCCGGGCGTCATTCTGCCTGAATGTTGACGGCTATAAAGTGACAGTTTCCCGAGAGGGCAACGGCCCGGTTGATGCCTCTTTCAAGGCCCTGCGCAGCCTTGCGGACGGGGAACCGCATTTGCAGCTTTATCAGGTCCATGCGGTGACGCGCGGCACCGATGCCCAGGCCGAGGTTACCGTCCGGCTGGAGGAGGATGGCAGGACCGTTAATGGTCACGGCGCCCATGTCGATACGCTTGTGGCATCGGTCAAGGCCTATATCAACGCCCTGAACAAGCTCCGGGTTAAGCGGCAGAAAACTGTCCCTGCGGCCATGGGGGAATAGCATAATGTATCGCTGATGCAGAATATTGTGAAAAAAAACGTAAAAGGCGCTGGTTTGTTAACAAAAAAATTGCTTTCCATCGGCTATGTTAATACAAACGATATATAAGCTGTCTGTCCGGTGGAAAATCCTTCCCGGGGCAGGCAGGTCAGCTTCACAAACAGGCGAGACTAAATGCTAGAAAAACTTTTGGGGATGTTCTCATCCGACATGGCGATTGATCTGGGGACGGCCAATACTCTTGTTTATGTCAAGGGACGCGGCATTGTCCTTAACGAGCCATCGGTGGTGGCGATCAAGAATAACAACGGGGTTAAATCGGTCATTGCGGTTGGTGAGGCGGCAAAGATGATGCTGGGCCGCACACCGGGTGATATAGAGGCCATCCGCCCCCTGCGCGACGGGGTGATTGCCGACTTTGAAGTGGCCGAAGCGATGATCAAGGATTTTATCCGCAAGGTCCATAACCGCAGCATGTTTGCCAGCCCCCATATTGTGATCTGTGTGCCGTCAGGCTCTACCCCGGTGGAGCGCAAAGCCATCCGCGACAGCGCGCTTGAGGCGGGCGCCCGCCGGGTCTCGCTGATTGAGGAGCCGATGGCGGCGGCAATCGGGGCCGGACTGCCGGTAACGGAACCGACCGGCTCGATGATTGTCGATATAGGCGGCGGCACCAGCGAGGTTGCGGTGCTGTCCCTTGGCGGGATTGTCTATGCGGCGTCTATCCGGGTGGGCGGTGACAAGATGGATGAGGCGATTATCTCCTATATCCGGCGTAATCACAATCTGCTGATCGGCGAGGCCAGTGCCGAGCGGATTAAAAAAGAGATCGGCACCGCCGCCCCGCCGGAAGACGGGGTCGGCCAGACCATGGAAATCAAGGGCCGCGATTTGATGAACGGGGTGCCCAAGGTGGTGATCGTTGACCAGTTGCAGATTTCAGAAGCCCTGACAGAGCCGGTGAGCGCGATTGTCGAGGGGGTGAAATCGGGCCTGGAACGCACCCCGCCGGAACTCGCATCCGACATTGTGGAAAAGGGCATTGTCCTGACCGGTGGCGGGGCATTGCTGCGCGACCTTGACAAGATTATCCGCAAGGCCACCGGGCTTTCGGTGATCATTGCCGATGAGCCACTGACCTGCGTTGCCCTTGGCACCGGGCGGTCACTGGAAGATGAAATCCTGCAGCATGTGCTGCTTGACTCCTATTAGGGGCCGTTGTCAGCCAAAGCAGGCATATGAGGACAGAGTTAAAATATGAAGGAGTTACGGCACAGATTTTCCTCCGGTTTCTTCATAATTCTTGCGCTCGCCCTGCTGATATTCGGCAGCAATAACACCCCGCTGCTGGACAGGATACGGTCCGGGGTCGTGGATATATTCGTCCCCGTACTTGATATTGCCTCACGTCCGTTTGAAGGGGTTAATGATTTTATTGACTGGACCCGGCAGGTGGCCATTGTCTTTTCAGAAAATAACCGGTTGCGGGCAGAAAACAGCCAGTTGCAAAAGGCGCAGATCAAGGCGTCACAGCTTGCCATTGACAATCAACGGCTTAAAAAACTGCTGAATGTTGGTGAGGGGAAGGTAAAGATTATTGCGGCGGCGAGGGTGGTGTCGGACAGTGACAGCCCGTTCTTCAAAAGCGTTCTGATCAATCGAGGAACCCGCGACGGGGTGAAAAAGGGGCAGGCGGTCATTAACGAGGACGGCATCGTTGGCAGAATAATCAGTGCGGGCCGCTCGTCTGCGCGGGTGTTGCTTGCCACCGATATCAACAGCCGGATTCCGGTCAAGCTGGCCTCAAACGGTGTGAACATGATTCTCGAAGGCGATAATTCACTTTTCCCCCGGCTGGCATTCCTGCCGATGGGGGGCAAGCCGGTAATCGGCAACCTGATATTAACCTCCGGATATGGTATGGTCTTTCCCCATGATCTTCTTGTCGGGCAGGTGATAAAGACCGATGAAGAGGGGATCAGGGTAAAATTATCGGCCAAATTATATAATTTGAATTATGTGTCCGTTGTGGAATATGACATTACCCGCCCGTTGCCCCCCGGGGGCGGTGGTAAAAGCCGCAGGACGGAAAAGAAATGATCGGATCAGAAAACAGATTGGAAAGGGGGGCGGAAAAGGGCCTCAGGGGGGTGCTGCCCTTTGTGACCACTCTGGGTCTGGTGCTGTTGATGCAGTTGCAATACCGGCTGTCTTTCCTTGATGATCTTTTCCCCTTTCTGTCACTGGTGGGCGTGTATTACTGGAGCATTTTCAAGCCCCGGCTGATGCCGGTCTCTGTCGTATTCCTTCTGGGACTGCTACAGGATATTTTAAGCGGCGGGCCGATTGGCATGATGGCGCTGCTGTTTATTCTGGTGCGGCTGTTTGTCATACGTCAGGGCAGGCGGTTTCTGGAGCGGGAATTTTTGTTTAACTGGCTGGTTTTTATTATGGTTTCACCGGTATTTGGACTGGCAACCTGGGCGATAGCCTCGCTTTATCTGAAGGAAAGCCAGAATATCTGGAATATTTTCGGCCAAAGCATCCTGACGATCGTGATTTTTCCGCTGGTGACGTCCGCGCTCGGCTGGGTACGCTATCTGCTTGCGGATGAGAACAGGTAAGACATGGCAACTTCTCCCGATGATCAGAAATATAAATTATTTACCCGCCGTGCCGGGCTGATTTCCGCCGGGATGCTGGTGCTGTCATCGGGGCTGGTCGGGCGGCTGTATTTCCTGCAGGTCATAGGGCAAAACCAATATAAACTGCTGGCCGACAGAAATCGTATCAGCCTGCGCCTGTTGGCCCCGGTGCGCGGTAAAATACTTGACCGGGATGGTCACGGGCTGGCGGTCAACCGGACAGATTACCGGGTCAGCATCATCCCCGAACAGGCGAAAAATGTTGAAGATACGCTTGATGCCCTGAATAAAATTCTGCCGCTTTCCAAGCGCCAGAGAAGACGAATTCTCAGAGCAGTCAAAAGACAGCGGGCCTTTCTGCCGGTCACGGTGGCAGAAAATCTTGACTGGGAAACCTTTGCCCGGGTCAATATCAATATTCCCGATTTGCCGGGGATTCAGCCGGATATGGGGATCACCCGCTATTATCCGGAAAAAGACCTTATGGCGCATATCGTCGGCTATGTCAGTTCGGTCAATCAGCGTGAGATCGGCGAAGATCCGCTGCTGGAGCTGCCCGGGTTCAAAATCGGCAAAAACGGCATGGAACGGGTTCTTGACCAGCGGCTGCGCGGCAAGGCCGGCAACAGCCGGGTCGAGGTCAATGTCATGGGCCGGGTTATCCGGGAATTATCACGCAAGGACAGCATCCCCGGGGATACTCTGAGCCTGACCATAGACCGGGACATCCAGAAATTTACCGCAGACCGGGTACGTGATGAAAGTGCGGCGGTCGTGGTGATGGATGTCCATAGCGGCGAAATACTGGCCCTGACCTCTACCCCGTCATTTGATCCCAATGATTTTAATCTCGGCATCAGTCAGAAAAAATATGATGCGCTGCTAAATGATGCCCGAAAACCCCTGATTAATAAGACCGTACAGGGGGAATATCCGCCGGGGTCAACGTTCAAGATGGTGGTGGCGCTGGCGGCGCTGGAGGCAGGCGTCATTGACGGGCAGGAAAAGATATTCTGTGACGGCACCTATCATATCGGCGACAGCATCAAATATTGCTGGAAGCGCCGGGGGCATGGCCATGTTAATATGGTCGAGGCGATTGCCGGGTCCTGCGATGTGTATTTCTATACCATTGCTGTCCGCACGGGCATTGACAGGATTCACGAGATGGCTGACCATTTCGGCATTGGCCGGAAATTCGGCATTGATATTCCCGGCGAGAAAAGCGGCCTCAATCCGTCAAAAGGCTGGAAAATGGCGACCCGTGGCGTGCGTTGGCAGGGTGGAGATACCGCCAATGTCGGTATCGGACAGGGGGATGTTCTGGTCACCCCGCTTCAGCTTGCCGTCATGACGGCGCGTCTGGTGAACGGGGGCCGGGCAATTTTACCGCGTATTCTCGACCCCGGGTCAGATCATGGTGACAGTGAGCCTGAGGTTATTCCTTACAGCAGAAAGAATCTGGCGATTATTCTGGAGGGTATGGCAGCTGTGATCAACAGCCCCATAGGGGTTGCCTATGCCCGGAGAATGCATCACAAAGGCATGTCTTTTGGCGGCAAGACAGGGTCGGCCCAGGTCCGGCGTATTTCCAAGAGCGAACGTGATGTCCGGGTGCGTAAGAACGAGGAAAAACCGTGGATAGAGCGCGATCATGCGTTATTTGTCGGCTTCGGCCCGCTGGAAAATCCGCGCTATGCCATCAGCGTTATTGTCGAGCATGGCGGCGGCGGGTCGAAAAAGGCCGCGCCTATTGCCCGGGATGTTCTGGAATTCATGTTTATGCGGGATAACAGGAAAAAAGCAGAACAGGGGAGAAAGGCATAATGGCGATACGACTTCAGGGTCGGCGACAGACAAAATCCCTGTTGCAAAAATTGTCAGAACTGAACTGGCCGATCGTTATTGTCGTTGCCATGATTGCCGGCATTGGTTTTGCGCTGCTCTATTCGGTGGCGGGGGGGTCGGTTGATCCCTGGGCCAGGAAACAGGTGGTTCGCTTTGCCATCGGTATGATGGGAATGGTTTTTATTGCGGTAATAGATATCCGGGTATGGATGTTTCTTGCCTATCCGCTGTATATTTTTTCGCTGATATTGCTGGTTATTGTCAGTGTTATGGGCCATACCGGCATGGGGGCGACGCGCTGGATCAATCTGGGCTTTATGAATTTTCAACCGTCCGAGTTGATGAAAATAGCCCTGATACTGGCCCTGGCCCGCTATTACCATTGTCTGGCGAAAGAGGAAGTCGGGCAATATCGCCGCCTG
>JALUWZ010000178.1 GCA_027019205.1 Emcibacter sp. | reverse complement strand
GCTGGCTGCCTGCCTGCAGGCAGGCATGGCTCAGCTCGTCAATGAAAATAACATCCTCAATGCCGACAAGGACCGGGATAATACCGATATTGGTCATATATCCCGAGCCAAAAACACAGGCATCTTTGGTCCCCTTGATATCCGCGAGCCGTTGTTCCAGCTGCCGGATCAGCGGGTGGTTGCCGGTGACAAGGCGAGATGCGCCGGACCCCGCGCCGTAACGGTCAATCGCCTTCTTTGCCGCCTGTTTTACTTTTGGGTGGTGGCTGAGGTTAAGATAATCATTGCAGCAGAATGAGATCAGCGGGCGGCCCTCACGCAGGGTTTTTCCCTCCGCCAAACGTTCCGTTGTCAGGATATCGCGTTTCAGCCCCCGGTCCGACAGGGCCTTGAGCTTTGTCTTGGCAAATTTATCCAGTGATTTCATAGATACAGGTGATAGGGATATTGCCATAATCTGTCAATCAAAGAGCAAAAAACTTGACTCTGCAGGCGGGGCGGCTAACGTGGGGCAAAATAGCGTAAACTGGAGCAGATATGGCCGTGGCACAGGAACAGACCTTGCGGGAAAATCCCTATCCGGACGGATTCCGTCACAACTGGACCAAACGGGAAATTCTGGAATTTTTTGACCTGCCGCTGATGGAGCTGCTGTTTCAGGCCCAGACTCTTCACCGGCAGTATTTCGATCCGAATAAAATCCAGCTTTCGCAACTTTGCAGTATCAAGACCGGTGGCTGTCCGGAAGACTGTAAATATTGCCCGCAATCCTCGCGTTATCAGACCGATGTCGAGGCCGGGCGCCTGATGGCGGTGGAACAGGTTCTTGAAGGGGCGCGCAACGCCAAACTGAACGGCGCGACCCGCTATTGCATGGGGGCGGCATGGCGCAGCCCGAAGGGTCGCGATATGGATACGGTTTGCGAGATGATCGAGGGGGTGAAGTCACTCGGCCTTGAATCCTGCATGACGCTCGGCATGCTTGATGCGGGACAGGCAGCGCAGTTAAAACAGGCCGGGCTGGATTATTACAACCATAATATTGACAGTTCGCCGGAATATTACCGGGAGATTATCACCACCCGCAGCTATGAGGACCGGCTGGAAACCCTGGAAAATGTCAGCGCCGCCGGAATCAATATCTGTAGTGGCGGCATCGTCGGCATGGGCGAAAGCCGGGCCGACCGGGCCGGGATGCTACAGACTTTGGCCAATCTGCCGACCCATCCGGGCAGCGTGCCGATCAATATGCTGGTGCAGGTCGAAGGCACGCCGCTTTTTGGCGCGGGACAGATGGATCCGTTTGATTTTATCCGCACCATTGCCGTGGCGCGTCTGCTGATGCCGGCCTCTTACGTTCGCCTGTCTGCCGGTCGCGAGGCGATGAATGACGAGATGCAGGCCTTGTGCTTTTTCGCCGGGGCCAACAGCATTTTTTACGGCGAAAAACTGCTGACCACCGCAAACCCGATGCAGAATACCGACCTTGAGCTGTTTGCCCGTCTTGGTATGACGCCCGAAGGCCAATAATGACCGGAGACCCGCCCGACTGGTTCACCGAGGGCTACGGCAATATCTGGTTGCCCTATGCCCAGATGCAGACCGTGGATCAGGCCCTGCCGGTGGTCTCTACCGATGGAGTTATGATTGAGCTGGCCGACGGGCGCAGGCTGGTTGACGGTATTGCCTCATGGTGGACGGCATGTCACGGCTATAACAATCCGGCTATGCAGGAAAAAATTATTGCCCAGGTAAAAAATATGTCCCATATCATGCTCGGCGGTCTGGTGCATGAGGGGGCGGCAACGCTGGCCAAACGTCTCGCGGACCTGCTGCCCGGTGATCTTGATCATGTTTTCTTTTCTGAAAGCGGCTCGGTGTCGGTTGAAATCGCCCTCAAGATGGCGCGGCAATACTGGGCCAATCCGGGAGGTGAGGGGCATCAGCGTTTTGTCTGTTTCCGCGACGGCTATCACGGCGATACCACGGCGGCGATGTCGGTCGGGGATAATGGCCTTCACAAGGCGTTCGGCGGTTTCCTGCAGCAGCAATTTCTGCGCCCGCTGCCGCAGACTGATCAGCAAATAACAGAATTCGGCGGGTTTCTGGCACAGCAGCGGGACCAGATTGCCGGGGTGATCATGGAACCGCTGGTTCAGGGGGCGGGGGGCATGAAATTTCACGGGCCTGAAACGCTGGCGGCCATTGCCAAAGCCTGCAAAGAAAATGATGTCCTGCTGATTCTGGACGAGATTTTTACCGGCTTTGGCCGCACCGGCAGCATGTTTGCCTGTGAACAGGCCGGAATTGTCCCCGATATTATCTGTCTTGGCAAGGCGCTGACGGCGGGCACGGTGCCAATGGCGGCGACGGTTGCCACCGACCGGGTATATCAGGCCTTTCTGTCTGATGATCCGGACAAGGCCTTTATGCACGGGCCGACCTATATGGCCAATCCGCTGGCTTGTGCAGCAGCCAATGCGTCGCTGGATATTTTCCGCGATGAGCCGGTGCTGGACCGGGTGCGGCGCATAGAAGGCCATCTTAATCAGTCGCTCGAACAATTTCGCGATTTGCCGGGGGTAAAGGACGTCAGGGTCAAGGGGGCCATCGGCGTGATCGAGATGGAAAATATCGCGGATATTGATAAATTACGCAGCGAATTTATTGAGGCCGGGGTCTGGATCAGGCCCTTTGGCAATGTAATTTATCTCACCCCGTCATTTTGTATGGAAAGCCATGAACTTGCAGTATTGACACAGGCCGTGGATAAAGTGCTTAATAGCTGAAATGTAAACGATTCTCAGAGTGGTATAACATGCGGAACAGGTTACGGGCGTTACGCCAGAGCTTGCGGGACCAGAAGCTGAAAGGCTTCCTTGTTCCCCATGCGGACGAACATCAAAGTGAATATACTCCGGCACGGGCGGAACGGCTGGCCTGGCTGACCGGGTTTACCGGGTCTGCGGGTTTCGCCATGATCACCCTTGACGGCGGGGCGGTTTATGTCGATGGTCGTTACACCCTTCAGGCCAGAAATCAGGTTGATAACGCAGATTTTGATCTTTTGAGCCTGCATGACGACAGGCCCGGTGACTGGCTCCTGTCGCATCTCGCCACAGGGGACCGGGTTGGCTATGACCCGATGCTTCATACCAGAGGCGAAATAGAAAAAATTACCAAATCATTGAAGGGCAGCGGGATTATTCTGCTGCCGGTTGATAAAAACCCCATTGACGGGATATGGCAGGACCGTCCGGCCCCCACCAAAGATCCGGTTTTCCCGCATCCTCTTGAATTTTCCGGCGAGAAATCACAGCATAAACGCGCCCGTATCAGCGCCGACCTGAAGGCCGACAATCTGAAGGCTGCCATATTAACCGGCCTTGATACGGTTGCCTGGCTGCTCAATATCCGGGGGAATGATGTTTCCCACTCGCCGCTGGTGCTGGGCTATGCTATTCTGAAAAATAATGGCAAGGCGGTCCTTTTCGTTGATGAGGACAAAATATCCGATGACGTGCGGGAGCATCTCGGGCCTGATGTCAAGGTAAAGCCCTATGATGGTTTTATCCCGGCTCTTGGAAAGCTCGGCAAGGGCGGCAAGAGAATTCTGGTCGATCCGAAACATGCGCCGGTGGCGGTGATTGCCGCCCTCGAAAAGGGCGGGGCGGAGATTGTCTGTAAGGATGATCCCTGCCTGATGGCCAAGGCCTGCAAGAATGATGTCGAACTGGACGGGGCGCGGGCGGCACATATCCGGGACGGGGTGGCGATGTGCAAATTTCTGTGCTGGTTTGAAAATAATGTCTCATCAGGTAAAATTGACGAACTGGGTGCCACCGATAAATTGCTGGGCTTCCGACAGGCACAGGACCGATTTCACAGTCTGAGTTTCGATACCATATCCGGGGCTGGCCCCAACGGTGCTATCGTTCATTATCGCTCGGGGCCGGAGACCAATCGCAGGATCACCGGGGATATGCTTTATCTGCTGGATTCGGGGGCGCAATATCTCGACGGCACCACCGACCTGACCCGGACCATTGCGGTCGGTCATACGACAGAGGAACAGCGCGACCGCTTCACCCGGGTGCTGAAGGGGCATATTGCGATGGCCCAGGCGCGCTTTCCGGTGGGGCGCACGGGAGCGCATCTTGATGCTCTGGCCCGCAAGGCATTGTGGGATATCGGGCTTGATTATGATCACGGCACCGGCCACGGGGTCGGCAGTTTCCTCGGGGTGCATGAGGGGCCACAATCCATATCCAGCAAAGGCTTTGGCGCCGCCCTGCAGCCGGGCATGATCCTGTCCAACGAGCCGGGATTTTACAAGGCCGGTGAATATGGCATCCGCATTGAAAATCTGATGATTGTCCGTAAAAGCTATATGGAGGATGAAGACCGGCCAATGAATATATTCGAGACGATAACTTTTGTCCCGATAGACACGCGGCTGGTCAATCCCCACATGATGAGCAGTGCGGAAATTACCTGGCTGAATATATATCATGCCCAGGTCCGGGAAAAAATATCACCCTTTCTGGAGGGAGCCGAGCTTGACTGGCTGCATCGGGCAACCCGTTCTGTAATGGTGCTTTAGGATTCAGGGCTGTTCCGGGACGGTAATTATCATGCCGTCCAGCTGTTCTGTCATCTCTATCTGACAACTCAGACGGCTGTTCCCTTGTCGGTTATCCAGAAAATCGAGCAGATATTGCTCGTCTTCTTCCATCTGCGGGAGCCGGTTTTTATAGGCGTCGGGAATCAGAATGTGACAGGTGGCACAGGCGCATCCCCCTTCACAGTCGGCATCAATGCCGGGGATATCATTATCAACCGCAATTTCCATCAGGCTTTGGCCGCAGGGGGCGGCGACGATAATTTTCTCACCTTCCGGAGAAATAAAGCCGAGCTTTGTCATATGTCTGCCCCCGGAGAGGCGCCGGGAATGGCTATGGCGCCCGAGGCCTTGACTTCTTCCATCACCATATAGGTATGGGTGCTGCTGATATCGGCAAGGCCTGACAGTTTTTCGCCAAGGAATTTCCGGTAATGGGCCATGTCGCGGGTTCTGACCTTGATCAGATAGTCAAAACCGCCGGCGACCATATGGCATTCCTGGACTTCCTCCATCCGGGCCATTTCCCGGCGAAAATTATCCAGCGCCCGGGTTGTTGTCCGGTCGAGGGAGACCTCGATGAAGGAGACCAGTGCCGCGCCGAGCAATTCAGAATCAAGCAGGGCAATATAGCCCTTGATATAGCCCTCTTTTTCCAGCCTTTTTACGCGTTCAAGGCAGGGGGTCGGACTGAGATTTATTATTTTCGCCAGTTTGACATTGGATATTCTGCCATCCTGCTGAAGGAGTCTCAGGATATTGCAGTCAATCCTGTCCAGCGGTTTGTGCTTGTCCGGGTGTTTTTGATTATTCATAGGGTTATATTCTGCCTTGCCGTCGGTATAGTAGATTTTATTTTAAAGAAACTTCCTATATAACGATATATTCCACTTATGAAAAGATATTTGCATATGAGCGGGAGAATATTGCCCTAGTAGGACCAGCCAAGACGCAGACCGTATGAACGGGGGCGCAAGGGCGTGACCTGATCGATCTCATTCAGGCTGAACGGATTGCCGAACGCAAAACTGTTGGCGGTACTGTTGAACAGATTGTCGGCGAACAGGGTGAGGCGCCAGTCTCCCCGGTTGACCTCTAATCGCGCACTGCCGAGATGATAGGCGTCTGACTGTCGGGGGGTACCGGCCCTGAACAGCAATCGCGCGGCCCCGATATAACTGTAATTCAGGGCAAACATTCCCTTCATGTCATATCCCGGATCAAATTGATATTGTGCCGAAAAAGTCAGGGTGAATGGCGGCGCCCCCGGCAGGGAGCCGTCCCTGACCGCCCCCACGGACTTGCCGAACAAGGGGGTGATTTTGGTCAGGTCCGATGAATTCCATGTTGCCGTAACATGCAATTGCACCGGGGGCAGGGGCCGCAACGCCATTTCAATTTCGGCCCCGGCCACCTGCCCGTTACCGATATTGCCGATAATCGGCAGGCCTGCGGCATCAAACTGGTCGGACTGGATATTTCGCCAGTCTGTAAAAAAGACCGCCCCGGTGAAATGCAGTTTTCCGTCAAACAGCCTGTCTTTAAACCCCAGTTCAATGCTGAGCAGCCGGTCGGAATTAAACGTGGTCAGATCACCGCTCTTCTCGTCCCCCTCCTGTGGCGGGCCGGGTTCTGTCGGACCCTTGAGGTTGATCCCGCCAAGCCGGTAGCCCTCGGCAACCTGCAGGTAATACAGCCTTGTATCGCTGGCAAAATAGCTGAGGGTGAATTTGGGGACCAGACCGTTTTTCTGCTGTTCTCCCCTGGCCCTGACGGCGGCCCCGGACCCGATATCATTCAACATTGACAGCGCGCTGTTGGCATAATGAAACCAGCGCAGCCCCCCGGTCACGGCAAGCCTTTCTGTCACATAATAGGTCACCTCGCCAAACAGGGCAATCTCATCCAGATTTTCGGCCAGTTTTTCTGTGAACAGCAGATCCGCCGGATTATAGCCGTTGGCAAGGGCAGATACCGGGCGGGTAATC
>JALUWZ010000177.1 GCA_027019205.1 Emcibacter sp. | reverse complement strand
GCAAATAAATCCTGCCCGAGCCGCGCAAGGTCGGCAACCAGCAAATCCGGGGCGCAGATGATTTTGCCGCTTTTGGTTTTGAGCCGCCGAATGAGCAGCGGCTGCAAATCACCAAGATATACCCCGTGGGGATTTTCCTTTAATTTTGCAAGGCTCAGGGCGGCGTCATGACCGCGCCGCCGGCCATAAGGCCCGTTGGCCAGGGCAATGGCGATCAGCCGTTCGGGCCCGCGTTTTTTCGGCAGGGAAGCTGCCCCCTGTTTTTTCAGCATCCGCACGGTCAGCTCATGGTATATTTCCCATTCATCAAGGGTGCCGTCTTCCGCATCAAGGGCTTTTTCACTGAAACGGCTGACATTGCTGACCGCGAGCGCGAGGAAGGTCAGATCATAATGATCATGTTCCAGCGGCGCTGTCGGCGGCAGGATAAGGTCGGCATGCCGGGTGCTTTCATTGATATAGAAATCAATTGCCAGCATAAAATCAAGCTGCCCGAACGCCCGGTCAAGCTGTCCGCCATTCGGGGTTGACAGCACCGGATTGCCCGCCCCCATTATCATCGCCCTGATCTTTCCCGGTCCCCCGGTCAGTATTTCTTCGGCCATAAGGCTGCTGCCGAGTTCGCCGCAGACCTCGGGCCGTTTGCTGACCCGGCTCTGCCAGCGGTTATAGCCGCCGCGCCCGACCAGATTATGGCCGACAAGGTCAACGGCGGGCAGCGGCACAAGGCAGCCGCCCACCCGGTCAAGATTACCGGTGGCGATATTGATCAGCTGAATGAGCCAGTGACATAATGCGCCGTAGGGGGTTACCGAAACCCCCATCCGGCCATAGAAAACCGCGCGCTCCGCCCCGGCAAATTCCTCGGCCATTTTATGAATATCGGCCAGCGGAATACCGGTAAGGGATTCGGTCTTTTCCGGGGAAAACTGTCCGAGCAGACCAGGAATTTTCTCAAACCCCTCCAGATGGTCCTTGAGATGGGCCGGATCAACCAGATTCCTGTCAAACAGATGACATAAAAAGGCCAGCAGAAACACTATATCCCGGCCCGGGGTAATAAAATGATGTTCCGTGGCATGCTTTACCGTTTCGCTGCGGCGCGGGTCGATGACAATGACCTTGCCGCCGCGCCTGATAATATTGTCAAGGCGGCCTTTGATATCGGGGGCGGTCATGATGCTGCCGTTTGACACTGCGGGATTGGCCCCCATGATGATCATATGACCGGTATGATCGACATCGGGAATCGGGATCAGGAATTGGTGGCCATACATCTGGTTTGAGACAAACTGATGCGGCAGCTGATCGACCGAGGTGGCGGAAAACCGGTTGCGGGTTTTGAAGCGGCGCAGAAATTGTGGCCCGTGGGTCAGCGCGCCGTAATTATGAACATTGGGATTGCCGAGATAAATCCCGATCGCGTCCGGCCCGGCACTTTCAGAAATATCCGCAAGCCGGTTCACCGCAAGGTCAAAGGCCTCGTCCCAGCCAATCCGCAGCCATTGGCCGTCAATTTTCCGGTGGGGGAATTTCAGCCGGTCGGGGTCTGTGCCGATATCCTGTAAAGCGGTGGCTTTCGGACAGATATGCCCCCGGCTGAAAGGATCATCCGGGTCACCCTTGATTGAGATGATACGGTTATCCTGCACAGTGATTGCCAGCCCGCAGATCGCCTCACATAATGTGCAGGCGCGGGTGATGACTTTTTTGCTCATCGCGGGGAAATCCTCATTATTTGGCAAAATACTGCCGGATGTCTTCGATCACGGAAAAGAATAAAGGCACCGCGAGCAATGTCAGGAAGGTTCCGGCCAGCAGCCCGCCAATCGCCACCACCGCAAGAGGGGACAGACGTTCAATCCCGACCGCCCATTCAAGGGCGATGGGGATCATGCCGACGGCGGAGGCAAGGGCAGTCATCAGGATGGGCCGGGTGCGTTTCTCCACCGCGCCGAGCAGCGCCGTTTTTATATCCTGCCCCTGTGCCATGGCGACCTTGGTAAAGTCAACCAGCAGAATCCCGTTATTGATCACAATCCCCATCAGCAGGATCAACCCCATAAAAGCCGGCATCGAGCCGAGCTTGTCAGCGACCAGCAACCCGCTGACGGCGCCGATCATCGCCAGCGGCAGGCTGAACATAATTGCCAGCGGGTCGAGGAAGGATTTAAAGGTTATCACCAGCATCAGATAAAGCAATACCAGTCCAAGGGCAAAGGAAGTAGTCAGGCGGCCAAAGGATTCCGAAAGCTGTTTATATTCGCCCTCATAATGAATAACGTAGCCGCGCGGCAGTTTCAGGTCGGACAGGACCTGCGCCACTTCCTCATGCAGGGCGGTGATCGCCACATCACTGCGCCAGGCCAGAATATCAACGGTTGGTTCAATATACTGGTGGGTTTCCGCCGTCGGGGCCGTAATAATCCGTGGAGAGGCCAGCGCGGCCAGCGGCACCGTTATTCCCTGACGGGTTTTTATCTGAATCGCCGTGATATTGGCCAGATTGCTGCGTTGATCCTTTGCCAGACGGACCCATACCGGGATCGGGTTTTCCCCGTTTACCCGCAACCCGCCGCCGGACGTGCCGCGCACGGCCAGCGCCACCTGTGCCGCAATCTCGCCGCCGGTCAGCCCGTATTGCCGGGCCAGAGCCGGATTGATATTAAGCTCAATACGTTCCGACATCCCCTGCCAGCTGCGCTCCATACCGATCAGCCCGTGAACTTTGTAAAGCCGGGCCATAACCTGATCGGCCAGCCGGTCCAGTACGTCGGGATCAGCACCGCTGATCATAACGTCAAGGCTGGCGCGGATAGAGGATAGCGGGGTCGCCCCGAAAACCGTAACATTGGCCGAAATAAGCCCGGGAATTCTTCTCAGGCGCCGTTGTATGGCCCTGTTGATGTCATAGACCGTGCGATCCCGGTGAAAGCGATCAACCAGATTAAGGGTCATTTCGCCCTGCTGTAGCAATCTTGCGGCACCGAAGGATTTTACCCCGGGTTCCGCCCCGACCACGGTGGACATGGAGAGGATCCATTCCGGCGGGAGTTCAGTCTTTATTTCTGTTTCGACCGCCGTGACAAGGCCTGCCATCCGGTCATCGTCGGTGTCGGGTTCGGCCTCAAAGGTGATACGGACGATGCCGGTATCCATCAGCGGCATCAATTCCCGGCCCTGCATTCTCATATGGGCGGCAGATACGACAAACAGGGCGAGAAAAGTAATCAGCACCAGCGTTCTGTGATCCAGCCCCCAGCGCACCAGCCGGGCATAAAAGGCCTTCAACGGGTTGAGAAAATAATGGGCGAAAGGGTCAAGGATGATCGCCAGAGGATCCCGTTTCTGTTCCGGGTGAATGATATAGGGCGCAAGCAGCGGAATCATGGTCACCGAAACCACCAGCGAGGCCACCAGCGCAACCGACAGGGTGACACATAACGGCTGCAACACAGTCTGGACATAGCCGCCGATAAAAATAATCGGCACCAGAACAATTATGGTGCTGACCGTGCCTGAGGTATCAGCCAGCAAAATTTCATCCAGCCCCCGTATCGCCGACTGTCGCTTGCTTTCCTTTTCCTCGCGCATGCGCCGTTCGATATTTTCCATCACCACCACAACATCATCGGCCAGCAGACCGACCGCAATGATAATTGCCGACAGGGTGACCATATCAAATTCAAAGCCGATGCTCCACAGCACGGCAAAGGTCAGTAAATAGGATACCGGGAGCGACAGGGCAACCACCAGCGCGGCGCGGGAATTGCCAAGAAAAAACAGGATGACAATCAGGGTCATGATGACCGCATCGCGCAGGGAATCGATCATGTTGCTGACGGTCAGGCCAATGATGCGGCCCTGGGTATCGGCAATTTCGATCTTCAGGTTGGGGAATTCGGCCCGTAACAGCGGCAATTTTCTGGTCAGGGTATCAATGACCGGCTTGGCAAAGCCTTTTTCAGACCGCAGCAGGGAAACCGCGACCGCCGGGGTGCCATTGCCGTGATAAAGTGCCGTCGGGTCGGCCTGTCCCCAGCCGACCTTGCCGATATCGCCGACCCGGATATAGCGTCCCCCGGCCAGCGGGATAAAAATGGCGGCAATATCATCGGGCGAATGGGCCAGTGTCTGGGCGGTCAGCAGGTAACGTCTGCCTTCCTGATGGACAAGTCCGGCGGCCTGTGAAATATTGGACCGGGCAAGGGCCGCAGCCACCTGGGCAATATCCAGCCCGAAAGCCTGTAATTTATTGCGGTCAATATCGACCGCGACCTGACGGATCGGCCCGCCGAATATTTCGACTTCCGATACCCCTTTAAAATTAAGCAGGGTATCGCGCAGGTCATGTTCGGCAATACGCCGCACCTGGGCCAGACTGAGGCCTGAATCTCTGGCGGCGGTCACGCCCAGCACCATAACCGGACGGGCGGCGTCGGTAATCTTGAAAACCAGCGGATCACGGGTGCCTGCGGGCAGTTCGCTCTTAACGCGGGAAAGTTCGGTTGTGACCTTGTTTGCGGCAATATCAATATCATTGTCATATTCAAATTCCACCTGCACTGCGGAGACCTCATCCCGTGAGGTGGAGGTCACCCGGCGCACACCGTCAATGGCCGACAGCCGCACTTCCAGCGGGTGGGTCACTTCATTGGCGACATCGGTTGACATCGCCCCCGGCCATTGAACCACGACGGAAATTGTTGGCCGGTTGGTGTCGGGGAACAGGTTGGTCGGAATGGCCAGATAGCCCATGATGCCCAGAATAATCCCGGCCAGAAGAAAGGCCAGAACCGCATGGGGTTTTGATAATATACCTTCGGCAAAGCTCACAATCCTGCTCCCGCTTTCCAGCCGGTGCTGACCGCATCGCCGTCCCGCAATCTCAGCAAAACGCTGCCATGGCCACGGGCCAGCTGGTCGCCGACGCTTAATTTACCGGTTACGGCACATCCTTCGCGGCCACACAGGCTGACCTCTACCGGGGTTTTGACCAGAGTCTGCGGGGTGCCGGCGCGGATGCGGAAAACTGTACGATGGACCGGATCATCAGACGGAGTCAGGGCATCCGGAGCGACAATGATTGACCGGGCAACCTGACTGGTGACGACATTGACGCTGACCGGACTGCCGTCTGGCAGATTGAACGGACGATCCGGCAAGTCAATTTCCAGACTGCCCATGGCATTGGCATCCAGAGAGGGATTGACCCGGGTTACCCGTGCCTTGATAACCCGGTCACCGTCTATCAATTCAACCGGGCTGGATGGATATACCTTGATCAGGGCCGACAGAGGCAGCGGAACGACAACCCGCCCGCCGCCATGGGCAGATAAAACATAAATTGGCTTGCCGGGAAAGACCGTGTCCCCGACCTCGGCGGCGCGTTTTATCACACTGGCGTCCAGTGGTGCTGTGATTGTCCCATAGGCAATTTTGATGCTCAGGGTCTTGATCTGATTAAGCAGCGCGGACACGGTGGCTGCCGTTGTCTGTTTTCTGGTCTCCTGGGCATCAATGACCGATTGGGCCACCCAGCCATTCTTTTTCAGTTTTACCTGCCGGGCATATTCCGCCGCCGCGTTCTTGGCGGCATTTTCCGCTCCGGTCAGCTGGGCTTTCAGGGCATCCCGCTGGGCGACCAGTTCACTTGTATCAATTTTAACCAGCAGTTCGCCGGTTTTAATCCGCCCTCCCTCTCTTGGCCCGAGGGACAGGACGGTGCCGCTGATTTGTGGTGCCAGCGTTATGTCCGAGGCGCTTTGAACCTTGCCCAGCGCAGGGAAAATCTCGGTCACGGCGCCCTGTTTGGCAAATGAGGTATGCAATGCCCACGGCGTATTCGCCATGACAGGCTGGTCGGCGGGGTTCCGCCGCAGCAGATGCAGGCTCACGAAAAAGACAGCAATGATGGCGATGGTGGATAAAATATATTTCATGCGGTGGCCGGTCTTGTTCATAATGTAAATCCTGTTGGCTTATGTGTCTTTATGGTGAAACCATCCCTGCATTTTATACCCGATATCACCGGGCGCAATACGAAGTTTGATTTTTTTATTCAGAGTGATTCGTAAAATTGTCTCTATTAAAAATGACAGCAGCAGAAACCCCGTAACCATGGTCACGATATGCGGCGCCCGGGTGCTTTCATAATAGAGCGCCAGAATAATAGCCGCCAGATTGGCGATAACTGCGGATATGACCAGAATCATCGACGCCCCGGTTTTACCGATAAGCCGCATATGGCCGACATGGGTGATGAAATGGACGATCAGAATTGAAATAGACCCCAGCACGGCAATTTCACCAAGATCAAGAAAGATCGTGATGACAATAATAAAAAACCCGCTGATGACCAGTCCTTCCCGGCTTTTTTCGAACGGTTTGCCAAAGGCGGTGGGCAGCTGTCCGTCCCGGGCAAGCTGATAGGTTACATTGGTTACCGCATAGAGATTGGCATTAATTGACGAGGCCGTGGCAATCAGGGCCGTAAGGGCGACAATTGTAAAACCGACAGATCCGAATATCGGCCTCGCTGCCTCTGCCAGGGCAAAATCCCGGGCCTTGAGAATATCGGCTGTCGGCAGGGTGCCAAATACGACCAGGGCAATGG
>JALUWZ010000176.1 GCA_027019205.1 Emcibacter sp. | reverse complement strand
GCTGCTGCTGTCGCCCTATGGCTACAGCACATACCGGGGCAGTTGACCAATGTCGGATAGCGTGCGGTTTCTGCTTGATGGCAAAATCAGGGAAGTGAAGGATGTTGAGCCAACCCGGACCCTGTTATCCTGGCTGCGTTACGAGATGCAGAGGACCGGTACAAGGGAAGGCTGTGCCGAGGGCGATTGCGGGGCCTGTACGGTTATTGTCGGGGAACGGACAGGCGAAACCATAGTTTACAAGGCCGTCAATGCCTGTATTCTGTTCCTGCCGACCTTGCAGGGCAGGGAATTGCTGACAGTGGAAAGCCTGCGCGGGGGGGATGGCACGCTTCATCCGGTGCAGCAGGCGCTGGTTGATCATCATGGCTCCCAATGCGGGTTTTGTACCCCGGGGATTGTCATGTCGCTTTATGCGCTGTCCCTGTCGCACAAGGGGCCGCCCGATCTTGAGGAGATTAATCAGGCGCTGGCCGGGAATCTGTGCCGCTGTACCGGTTACGGGCCGATTATCACGGCGGCGCAGAAAATGCATGAGTATCCGGCCCCGCACCCGGAAATTTCCCTCGCGGACAGGGTGCGTCTGTTGAAATCCCTTGAGAGCAAGGCCGGTTTTTCCCTGACGGGGGAGTCCGGTTATTTTGCCCCGGCGACAAAGGGTGATCTCGCCCGGTTGGTGATGGAATATCCCGAGGCGACGTTGCTGGCGGGCGGCACCGATGTCGGCCTCATGGTCACCAAACAGCATCGTGACCTCGGGACGGTGATCTATCTCGGCAATGTCAGGGAGTTGCAAGAGATTGATGAACGGGACGGCACTCTGCATATCGGCGCCGGGGTGACCTACGCCCGCGCCATCGACCATATTGCCCGTCATTATCCGGATTTTGGCACCATTATCCGGCGGATCGGCGCGACACAGGTCAGGAATCAGGGGACCTTGGGCGGCAATATTGCCAATGGCTCGCCGATCGGTGACTGCCCGCCCTGCCTGATCGCGCTCGGGGCCGGGCTGAAACTGCGCCGGGGGGCAGAAAGCCGGATCATTGATCTGGAAGATTATTTTCTGACCTACGGCAAACAGGACCTGCGGGCCGGGGAGTTTATCGAGGAGATTATTCTGCCGCTGCCTGAGGAGAATCAGCAGTTTATCGCCTATAAAATCTCCAAACGTTTTGATCAGGATATTTCCGCCCTCTGTATGGGCATGAGTTTCCGTCAGGACGGGGAAAGGCGGCGTCATGTCCGAATAGCCTTCGGCGGCATGGCAGAAATCCCGAAACGGGCCACGGCCTGCGAGACCGCACTCGAAGGGGCCATATGGCAGCAAAGCGGGGTCGAGCAGGCAATGACCGCTCTGGAGAAGGATTTTACGCCGCTCAGTGATATGCGCGCCACGGCCCAATATCGGCTGCAGGTGGCCAAAAACCTGATTCTGAAAGTCTGGCTGGGGGCAGGGCATGATTGATCGTAACGCCCCCGCCCATGACAGCAGTGTCCGGCATGTGACCGGCGCGGCGCTCTACATTGATGACCTGCCGGAGCCAAAGCATCTGCTGCATCTTTATATCGCTCAAAGCCCGCTGGCCCATGCCCGGATAAAATCGATAAATCTTGACCCGGTGCGCGACTTTCCCGGCGTGGTGACGGTATTGTCGGCAGAAGATATTCCCGGGGTCAATGATGTCAGCCCGTCAGTGGGTGACGATCCGTTATTTGCCGTGGACGAGGTGCAATATATCGGGCAATCACTGTTTGTGGTCGCGGCGGAAAGCCGGGATATTGCCCGCAAGGCCGCCGCGCTTGCCGAAATTTCATGGCAGGAGCTTGACCATATCGTCACCATAGCCGGGGCGCGGGAGGCGGATGCGGATATTGACACCGCCCAGACCATGCAGCGCGGCGACAGTGCGGCGGCCCTTGGAAAGGCAGAATATCGGCAAAGCGGCCATTTCAGCGTTGGCGGGCAGGATCATTTCTATCTTGAGGGGCAGGTCTGTCTGGCAATGCCGAATGAAGGCGGCGACGTGCATGTCTTTTCCTCGACCCAGCATCCAGCCGAGGTTCAGCATCTGGTGGCCGGGGTATTGGGCGTCCCGTCCCACGCGGTCACGGTCGAGCTGCGGCGGATGGGTGGCGGCTTTGGCGGCAAGGAAACCCAGCCGGCCTTATTCGCGGCGGCGGCGGCGCTGGTGGCAGTGACGACCGGACGGGCGGCGAAATTATGCCTTGACCGGGATGATGACATGATCATAACCGGCAAACGCCATGATTTTGAAATAGGCTATGATGTGGGCTTTGATGGCCGGGGGCGGATTACGGCGATTGACTTGCTGCTGGAATCGCGCTGCGGCTGTTCGATGGACCTGTCACTGCCGGTCAATGACCGGGCGATGTTTCATGCCGACAACAGCTATTATCTGGAAAATGTCACCATTCATTCCCGGCGTTTTCGGACCCATACCGTTTCCAACACCGCCTTTCGCGGCTTTGGCGGGCCGCAGGGGGTGATCGCCATTGAACGGGTGATGGACGTAATTGCCCTGCGTCTTGGTCTTGACCCGCTGGAGGTCAGGAAGATTAATCTTTACGGCAAGGGTGAACGCAATATCACCCCCTATTATCAGACGGTGGAGGATAATGTCGCCCCGGATATTATCGCCGAACTTGAACAGAAGGCCGGTTACCGCAACCGGCGGCAGACCATTCGCGCCTTCAATAAAAACAGCCCTTATGTGAAAAAGGGCATTGCCCTGACCCCGGTTAAATTCGGTATCTCCTTCACCCTGACCCATTTAAATCAGGCCGGGGCCTTGATCCATATCTATGCCGACGGCAGTGTTCACCTCAATCATGGCGGCACCGAAATGGGGCAGGGGCTGTTTATCAAGGTGGCGCAGGTGGTGGCCGGAGAATTGGGGATTGATCTGGACAGGGTAAAAATCAGCGCGACCCGGACCGACAAGGTGCCCAATACTTCGGCGACCGCAGCCTCGTCCGGCACTGACCTTAACGGCATGGCGGCACAGGCTGCGGCCCGGACCCTGAAAGACCGGCTGGTGGAATTTGCCGCAAAAAAATATGACTGCCCGCCGGAAAATATCACCTTCCGCGACAATATGGTCTGTCTCGACAATCAGGAAATCTCCTTTGCCGATCTGGTGCATGCGGCTTATATGAACCGGGTGTCGCTGTCGGCCAGCGGATTTTACAAGACGCCGAAAATTCATTATGACCGGGTGCAGCATAAGGGCCGACCCTTCTATTATTTTGCCTATGGTGCCGCCGTGTCCGAGGTCGAGATTGATACGCTGACCGGGGAAATGCGGGTGATCAGGGTTGATATTCTGCATGAAGCGGGCCGTTCGCTCAACCCGGCAATTGACCTCGGGCAGATCGAAGGCGGCTTTATTCAGGGCATGGGCTGGCTGACGACCGAGGAACTGGTCTATAGCGACCGGGGGCAGCTGATGACTCACGCCCCCTCGACCTATAAAATTCCGACCTGCGGTGACAGGCCGGAGATTTTCAATATCGACTTATGGGACCGGGGATATAATACGGAACCGACCATTCACCGCTCAAAAGCCGTTGGCGAGCCGCCGCTTATGCTGGGGATTTCGGTCTTTTCGGCGATCTGCGATGCGGTGGCGAGCGTTGGCGGCTATAAAATAAATCCACAGATCAACGCCCCGGCAACCCCGGAAGAAATTCTCCGTGCCGTAACCGTGATAAAGCAGGCGTAAATGAAAAACTGGGCCGCGACAGCACAGGGGATTATCCGCCGTCAGGGTCAGGTCATTCTGGTGACTTTGGGGGAGGCCAATGGTTCGACCCCGCGCGGCTCCGGGACCAGGATGCTGGTTGGTGATACGCGGGTCCGGGGGACCATCGGCGGCGGCAATCTGGAATTTATGGTGACGGAACAGGCGCGAAAGATGCTCGACTCCCCTGACGTCAGGCTTCTCTATCAGCATTATGCCCTTGGGCCGCTGCTTGGCCAATGCTGTGGCGGGGCGACAAATGTCCTGCTGGAGAAATTAACCGAATCACATCTGCCGCTGCTGGGTCAGATCATGGCTGCGGTGGAAAAGCGGATGCCTTATGGCCTGATGTCGGCAACAGGCGGGGCAGAGGTTGGCAAATCTCTCGTCACCATGCCGCAGGAAGATATTCCGGACGGCATATTATATGAATGGCATTCGAATGATGCCGTACCGCTCTATATGTTCGGGGCCGGACATGTTGGCAAGGCGATGGCGGCAGTGTTGGGCCGGCTCAATTTCGAGGTAACATGGATTGATGACCGCGAAGGGCAGTTTCCGGAACTGGTGGCCGATAATGTGGAGAGGATTTTGTCCCCGGAGCCGCTGAAATATGTCGCCAATGCCCCGGCGGGAACGGTCTTTCTGGTATTTACCTACAGCCATAAACTGGATTATGAGATTACCGGCGCGGTGTTGAAAAGGGCTGATTCCCGCTATTGCGGCATGATCGGTTCCGCGACCAAGCGGGCGCGTTTTGTCCGATATCATCTCAAATCCGGCGGGACAGAGGGGCAGCTTGAGGCCCTGACCTGTCCGATTGGCCTGAAGGACATCACGGGCAAATCGCCGGATGTCATTGCGATTGCGGTCGCCGCACAATTATTATCTATGCGAGAGAAAGAAAACACATGACGTTATCCAATATTGAATATGAAATTATGGCCCGTCCTGTTGCCGGGCAGGAGGAGATATTAACCCCGGATGCGCTGGCATTTATTATCGATCTGGAAGATAAATTTGGTGCGCGACGCCGTGAGTTGATGGCGGCAAGGGAAGGGCTTCAGCACAGGCTTGATCAGGGGGAACAGCTTGATTTTCCGCCGGAAACCGTAGATATCAGACAGGCAGACTGGACTGTTCGCCCGGCGCCCGGGGATTTGCAGGACCGGCGGGTCGAGATTACCGGCCCGGTGGACCGCAAGATGGTGATCAATGCCCTGAACAGCGGCGCCAATGCCTTTATGGCGGATTTTGAGGATTCGAATACGCCGACATGGGAAAATCTGATCAATGGCCAGATAAATCTGCGCGATGCCAATAGTGGCAGCATTGAATTTACCAATGAAACAAATGGCAAGGAATACCGGCTTATGGACAATCCGGCGGTGCTGATGGTGCGGCCCCGGGGGCTGCATATGGTGGAACAACATCTGCGGGTCGGGGGACAGGCAATCAGTGCATCCCTGTTTGATTTCGGCCTCTATCTGTTTCACAATCGTGATTTGCTGCAACAGAAAGGCAGCGGCGCCTATTTTTATCTGCCGAAGCTCGAACATTATCTTGAGGCCCGGCTGTGGCGTGATATTCTCAAGCATGCCGAGGACCGGCTCGGTTTGCCGCGCGGCGCGGTCCGGGTGACGATATTGATCGAGACCATTACAGCGAGTTTCCAGCTTGATGAAATTCTTTATGAACTGAAAGACCATATCACGGCGCTGAATTGCGGGCGCTGGGATTATATTTTCAGCTTTATCAAGAAATTCTCGGCTCATGCCGGTCATATCCTGCCGGACCGGGGGGCGGTCACCATGACCTGTCATTTTTTGCGCTCCTACAGCCTTAACCTGATCCGGGTCTGCCACCGGCGCGGGGCGCATGCCATGGGCGGCATGGCGGCACAGATCCCGATCAAGAATGATGTTGACGCCAACCGGGCGGCCATCGAAAAATTTATTGCCGATAAAAACCGCGAGGCGACGGACGGCCATGACGGCACATGGGTCGCCCATCCGGGGCTGGTCGATCAGGCGCGGGAGATTTTTGACCGGCATATGCCGGGGCCTAACCAGCTTGACCGGCGGCGCGAAGATGTGGAGGTTACGGCGGCTGACCTGCTCACCGTACCCGGGGGAGAGATTACCGAGGCCGGTCTGCGGCAGAATATCAATGTCGGGCTGCTCTATCTGAAATCCTGGCTCGGGGGGTTGGGCTGTGTGCCGCTCTATCACCTGATGGAGGATGCGGCAACGGCGGAAATTTCCCGCACCCAGCTCTGGCAGTGGCGCCGTCACCGGGCAAATCTCGCCGATGGACGGGTGATCAGCGATGATCTTATGACAGAATTCCTTGATCAGGAATGCGCCGCCTTAAGGGAGGCACAGGGAGACGACCCCTTTCTGAAGGATGCCGAAAGTCTGTTCCGTGATCTGGTGATGTCGGACCGGCTTGAGGATTTTCTGACCACTCCCGCCTATGACTATATCCTGCGCTATGAACGGGACGGGCGGCTGTGATGATGGAGGTCGATATTACAAGCTGGCTTGGCCTTGCCCTGCGCTGGCTGCATCTGATCACCGGGATCGCGTGGATTGGCTCGTCATTTTATTTTATCTGGCTTGATAACAATCTGAAGAAACCGGCTTCGCAAGAGGATATTGATCAGGGGGTCGGCGGCGAATTATGGGCGGTGCATGGCGGCGGATTTTATCATAACCTGAAATATCAGGTCGCGCCGGATCATATGCCCGAAGACCTGCACTGGTTCAAATGGGAAGCCTATTTCACCTGGATCAGCGGCTTTCTGCTGCTGTCGGTGATCTATTATTACGGGGCAAATCTGTTCCTGATTGATCCGGCAAAAATG
>JALUWZ010000175.1 GCA_027019205.1 Emcibacter sp. | reverse complement strand
AGCGTCAGGGCAAGGTGTGGATCCGGATTTTTCCGGATGTGCCGGTATCGAAAAAACCTGCCGAAGTCCGTATGGGCAAGGGCAAGGGCTCTGTTGAATTCTGGGCCTGTCGGGTAAAACCTGGCCGTATCATGTTTGAAATGGATGGTGTGCCGCTTGAACTGGCTCGGGAAGCCTTTGAACGCGCCGCCGCCAAACTGCCGGTGGCGACACGTTTCGTGACGCGGCTTGGCGAATAATCAGGAGTGTATGCAATGAAAGCATCAGAACTTGTTGGCAAGTCGGTTGACGAACTCACCGGCCTGCTTGTTGATCTGAAGAAAGAGCAGTTCAATCTGCGTTTTCAACGGGCCACGGCGCAATTGGAAAATACCGCACGGGTGCGGGTTATCCGCCGGGATATTGCCCGGGTGCGGACCATACTTAACCAGTCACAGAAGGGGGCAGCCAATGCCTAAACGTATTTTGCAGGGTGAGGTCGTCAGCGACAAGAATGACAAAACCGTTGTCGTTCTGGTCGAACGCCGGTTCAAACACCCGTTGCTTCACAAGGTTGTGCGCCGTACCAAAAAATACCATGCACATGATGAAAGCAACAGCTGTAAAGTGGGCGAGATTGTTCGTATTGAAGAATGTCGTCCGATTTCCAAAAATAAAACCTGGAAAATTGTCGGGAATGCTTGAGAAAGCATTTTCAAATATAGTGTAATTAAGTTGGAATAAGCCAATGATTCAAATGCAAACCAATCTTGACGTTGCTGATAACTCCGGCGCCCGCCGGGTACAATGTATCAAGGTGCTCGGTGGCTCAAAGCGTAAAGTCGCGAGTGTCGGTGATGTCATTGTCGTGAGTATCAAGGAAGCAATTCCGCGCGGCAAAGTTAAAAAAGGTCAGGTGCATCGTGCTGTTATCGTGCGGACAAAAAAAGATATTCAACGTTCTGACGGGACTGCTATCCGGTTTGACGGCAATGCAGCCGTGCTGATCAACAAGCAGAATGAGCCGATCGGAACCCGTATCTTTGGTCCGGTGGTACGTGAGCTGCGAGCAGCTAACCATATGAAAATTATCTCTCTTGCGCCGGAGGTACTGTAATGGCATCCGCAAAATACAAGATTAAAAAGGGCGATGAAGTCATCGTCCTCACCGGTAAGGATAAAGGCAAGAAGGGCGAAATCATCAAAATGATTCCGGCCAAAGGGCGTGCAGTTGTTCAGGGTATCAACCTGGTCAAACGTCATACCCGCCAGACCCAGACCGAAGAAGGGGGCATCAAGACCAAGGAAGCCTCAATTCATATTTCCAATCTGGCGCTGATCGACCCGAAATCCGGCAAGGCAACCCGGGCAGGATACAGGATAGAAAAGATGGCAGCAAGATCCGCATTGCCAAAGCATCAGGGGAGGTAATCTGATGGCGTCATATAGTCCTCGTTTACGGGAAGTTTACGAAAGTGAAGTCCGCGAGAATTTGCGTAAGGAATTTGATTTCGCCAATGTGATGGAGATTCCCCGTCTGGAGAAAATTGTCATTAACATGGGTGTCGGTGAAGCCGTCGGCGACAGCAAGAAGATTAAAAAGGCTGTTGAGGAGCTGACCAAAATTTCCGGTCAGAAACCGGTGACAACCCATGCGAAAAAATCTATTGCCGCCTTCAAGCTTCGCGAAGGCATGGCAATCGGCTGCAAGGTTACCCTGCGGGGCAATCAGATGTATGAATTTCTCGATCGTCTGATACAGATCGCCTTGCCCCGGGTTCGTGACTTTCGCGGTGTCAAGCCCACCAGTTTTGATGGACGGGGCAATTATGCCCTTGGCCTGAAGGAACAGTTGGTATTTCCCGAAATCGCCTATGATGACGTAGACGATACAAGGGGAATGGACATCATTATTTGTACATCAGCGAAAACGGACCAGCAGGCAAAATCGCTTCTGGCCGGTTTTCAGATGCCGTTCCATAAATAAAGAATAGGCAGGGAAATTTGATATGGCTAAAGTAAGTGCTATTGAAAAAAATATGAAACGGGAACGGCTGGTGGCCAAATATGCCGCGCGCCGGGCCGCTTTGAAAAAAGCTGCAGTTGATCCGGAGCTTTCTCCGGAAGACCAGTTCATGGCGCGGTTGAAGCTGGCAAAGCTGCCCAGGAACGGTGCAGCAACCAGATTGCGTAACCGGTGTCAGGTTACTGGTCGTCCGCGCAGTTATTATCGTAAATTTAAAATGTCTCGTATTTCTCTCCGTGATCTGGCCTCTTCAGGCTATCTTCCCGGTGTGACGAAATCGAGCTGGTAAGGAGGACAGACAGATGTCGATGAGTGATCCTCTAGCAGATATGCTGACACGTATTCGTAATGGACAGCGTGTTAATAAGGAAACTGTTAGTTCACCAGCATCCAACATGCGTCAGCGTGTGCTTGATGTGCTGGAACGTGAAGGCTTTATCCGTGGTTATAACCGTGATGAAAACAGCGGCAAGCCCCAGATTAATATTGAGCTGAAATATCATGATGGAAGCCCGGTTATTCGTGAAATCAAGCGCATTTCCAAACCGGGACTTCGGGTGTATTCTTCTGTGGCGGATCTGCCACGGGTGCGGAATGGCCTTGGTATTTCAATTGTTTCAACCCCGAAAGGTGTTCTCTCCGATTCTGAAGCTCGTCATCAGAATGTTGGTGGCGAGATCATCTGCACCGTATTTTAAGGATCAGATTCTATGTCTAGAATTGGTAAAAAACCGGTTGCTGTGCCACAGGGTGTCGAGGCAAGTATTGACGGTAAGCATATTACGGTCAAAGGGCCGAAGGGTGTGCTGACAATGACCGCCGTTGATGATGTTACGGTCAGCCTTGCGGATAGCGTCTTTACCGTCAAACCCGTTGGTGAAACCAAGCGTGCGCGTTCCATGTGGAGCATGCAACGCACCCTCATTTCCAATCTGGTTGAAGGGGTGACCGCAGGCTATTCCAAGACCCTGCAGCTTGTCGGCGTTGGTTACAGGGCCGCTATACAGGGCAAACAGGTCAAGCTTCAGCTCGGTTTCAGTCACGATGTGATGTATCAAATCCCTGACGGCATTGACATCAAATGCCCGGATCAGACGACGGTGGTTATTAGCGGCATTGACAAGCAGAAAGTCGGGCAGGTTGCCGCAGAAATCCGGGAATGGCGCAAGCCCGAGCCTTATAAAGGCAAGGGTGTCAAATATGCAGATGAATATATCTTCCGTAAAGAAGGTAAGAAAAAATAACAGGTGGTCGTTATGCTTAGTGGTAAAAAGTTATTCAATCGTCGACGGATGCGGGTACGGACAAGTATTCGCCAAGCGGCAGCAGGGCGGCCCCGTCTTTCTGTGCATCGTACTAACCAGCATATTTATGCCCAGGTTATCAACGATGCCGAGGGCGTGACCGTCGCAGCGGCATCAACACTTGATGCCGATCTTCGCAAAGAGCTGAAGGTCGGCAGCAATGCAGAAGCTGCCGCCAAAGTCGGAAAATTAATTGCGGACCGGGCCAAAGGTGCCGGTGTCGAGACAGTGGTTTTTGATCGTGGTGGATTTTTATTCCATGGCCGTGTCAAGGCACTGGCCGATGCCGCGCGTGAAGCCGGCCTGAAATTCTAGTTGGTATGAAGGAATTCTAGTGGGTATGAAGGGAAGACAATATGGCGCGTTTTGAAAAAGAAAACCGCTCGTCAGAAAGTGAACTGATTGAAAAACTGGTTCATATCAACCGCGTGGCCAAGGTGGTCAAGGGCGGACGCCGTTTCGGTTTTGCGGCCCTCGTGGTCGTGGGTGACGGCAAGGGCAAGGTCGGTTTTGGCAAGGGCAAGGCCCGCGAAGTGCCCGAAGCCATCCGCAAGGCAACAGAAGAAGCCAAGAAAAATATGGTCCGCGTCCCGCTCCGGGAAGGCAGAACATTGCATCATGATATTGAAGGACGCCACGGTGCCGGTAAAGTGGTCATCCGTTCCGCACAGGCCGGGACCGGCATCATTGCCGGCGGTCCGATGCGCGCCGTATTCGAGGCTTTGGGGGTGCAGGATGTTGTGACCAAATCACTTGGATCTTCGAATCCCTATAACATGGTGCGTGGCACTTTCGATGCCCTGAAGAAGCAATCCTCTCCACGGATGGTTGCTGCCCGGCGCAGCAAGAAAGTAAGCGAAATTATCAGCAGTCGCGGCGATCGTGAGGGGGCCACACCGGCTCCGGCACAGGATGCGGCACCGCAAGAAGGCATGGAGTAATCTAATGGCGGCCAGGAAAACATTGAAGGTAACGCAGGTCGGCAGCCCGATCCGTCGTCCAAAGGATCAGCGCGCAACACTTGTTGGCCTTGGTCTGAATAAAATGCACCGCACCCGGGAACTCGAAGATACCCCGGCTGTTCGTGGTATGATCCGCAAGGTTCGCCATATGGTGACGGTTGAAGAAGTTTAATCCCGCCCTATATGATTAAAGGCAGGGAAAAGAGTATAGAAGGTCTAGAACCATGAAACTGAATGAAATAGCCAACAAGGCGGGCGCTACCAAGGGCCGCAAACGCATTGGTCGCGGTATTGGCTCCGGCACCGGCAAGACCGGCGGACGCGGCGTTAAAGGCCAGAAATCCCGTTCAGGGGTGGCGATCAAGGGCTTTGAAGGCGGCCAGATGCCGCTTTATCAGCGTCTGCCAAAGCGTGGCTTTAACAATATCAACCGGAAAAACTTTGTCCCGGTTAATATTGGACGGTTGCAGGAAGCGATTGACGCCAAAAAGATTGATGCCAAAAAGGCCATTACTGTTGAGGTGCTGAAGGCAGCGGGTCTTGTCAGGGCGGTAAGGGACGGGGTACGTCTGCTGGCCAAGGGTGACCTGAAGGCAAAAATAATGATCGAAGTATCCGGGGCCTCTGCGGCAGCGATTGCTGCGGTTGAAAAGGCCGGTGGTACAGTGACGGTTACAGCGAAAGCTGCCCCGGCGGAAGCGTCAGCGGAATAACAGGAACAGGGATAAAATTGGATGGCATCAGCAGCTGAACAACTCGCAGCAAATCTGAACTTCAGCGCCTTTTCCAAGGCGACCGAACTGAAGAAACGCATCTGGTTTACCCTGTTTGCCCTTGTGGCCTATCGTCTGGGAACCTATGTTCCGCTACCCGGTATCAATCCGGTTGAGCTTGCCCGCATGTTTGATCAGAACCAGAAGGGCATCCTCGGGATGCTTGACCTGTTTAATGGCGGGGCGATCAAGCGGATGAGTGTCTTTGCTCTGGGTATTATGCCCTATATCTCGGCCTCGATCATCATGCAGTTGATGACGTCGATTTCTCCGGCGATGGGGGAATTGAAAAAAGAGGGGGAGGCCGGACGGCAGAAAATCAACCAATATACCCGCTATGGCACCGTGATTCTGACCGTGGTTCAGGGTTATGCCATTGCGTCGAGCATGCAGTCCGGCGGCATTGCCCTTGGCGGCGGGGGCATTTTCTTCATTGCGACGACAATCATCACCCTGACCGGCGGCACGTTGCTGCTGATGTGGATGGGTGAACAGATCACCGCACGCGGGGTTGGCAACGGTATTTCACTGATTATCTTTGCCGGTATTGTTGCCCAGCTGCCACCGGCGATTGTCGGTACGCTGGAATTAAGTTCCAAGGGGCAGCTTGGCGGGCCACTGGTGATTGTGGCCCTGATTGTCATGGTGGTGGCGGTGATCGGCTTTATCGTCTTTATGGAACGGGCGCAGCGCCGCCTGTTGATCCAGTATCCCAAGCGTCAGACGGCGACCGGGGCGTCAAAGGGCGAACAGTCGCATATGCCGCTGAAACTGAATACGGCGGGGGGTATTCCACCGATTTTTGCCTCATCTCTGTTGCTGATGCCGATGACCGTGGCCGGATTTGCCGCCAAGGATGGTCCGGAATGGATCACCTCGGTGACGACATTGCTCGGCCCGGGGCAGCCGCTCTATATGGCGCTTTATGCCGTGGGTATCATCTTCTTCTGTTTCTTTTATACCGCGATTCAGTTTAATCCTGAAGAGACCGCTGACAATCTCAAGAAATATGGCGGCTTTATCCCCGGCATCCGTCCGGGCAAGAATACGGCCAATTATCTTGATTATGTTCTGACCCGGCTGACGGTTATCGGCGCGATGTATCTGACCCTTGTCTGTCTGCTGCCGGAAGTACTTCGGGCAAAATACAGCATTCCCTTCTATTTCGGTGGTACGTCACTGTTGATTGTCGTCAGTGTCACCATGGATACGGTGGCCCAGATTCACGGTCATATGATGGCCCATCAATATGAAGGGCTGCTCAAGAAAAGCAAGATCAGGGGCAAACAAAGGAGGCGGCGCAGATGATTATAATTCTTCTTGGCCCTCCGGGTGCCGGAAAAGGAACCCAGGCCGCACGGATTATGGCCGAACATGGTCTGGTACAGCTGTCGACCGGTGATATGCTCCGGGCCGCCGTTGCCGCCGGAACCGAAGTTGGCAAAAAAGCCAAGGAATTTATGGAAGCCGGCAAGCTGGTTACCGATGAAATTGTTATTGGTATCATTGCCGACAGAATTGAGGAAGATGATTGCCGGAATGGTTTCCTGCTTGACGGATTTCCGCGAACCATTGCCCAGGCAGAGGCCCTTGACCATCTGCTGAAAGATAAA
>JALUWZ010000174.1 GCA_027019205.1 Emcibacter sp. | reverse complement strand
TGAAGAAGCGAGAAAGATTGGCGGGGCTGATTTCCTCGCCCAGGGGACGCTCTATCCGGATGTGATCGAATCAGTCTCCTTCACCGGCGGGCCGAGCGCGACGATAAAATCGCATCATAATGTCGGTGGTTTGCCGGACCGGATGAAGATGGATCTGGTCGAGCCGCTGCGGGAGCTTTTCAAGGATGAGGTCCGGGAACTGGGCCGCGAGCTGGGCCTGCCGGAGGCATTTATCCGCCGTCATCCCTTTCCGGGGCCGGGGCTTGCCATTCGTATTCCGGGTGACATTACCCCGGAAAAATGCGATATTCTGCGCAAGGCTGATGATATTTATCTTCAGGAGATCAAGGCTGACGGCCTTTATGATGTGATCTGGCAGGCCTTTGCCGTCCTGCTGCCGGTGCGGACCGTCGGGGTTATGGGTGACGAGAGAACCTATGATTATGTCTGTGCGTTGCGCGCCGTGACCTCGACCGACGGCATGACAGCGGATTATTATCACTTCGACCATGAATTTTTAAGCCGGGTTTCGACCCGCATTATCAATGAAGTCCGGGGCATAAACCGCGTGGTTTATGATATTACCTCAAAACCACCGGGCACCATTGAATGGGAGTAGGCCAGAGAGCCTATAACGGGAGACTGCCTTTTTCGCAAAGAAAGATCAGGAGTTGACTATGTATGGAGATAACAAGATACGCCGCAATACCGTACGCGACATTATAAAGCTTAAGGGAAAGCGCCCGGTGGTATCGCTTACGGCCTATACCGCGCCGATGGCGGCAGCCCTTGACCCCCATGTGGATTTCCTGCTGGTCGGGGACAGCCTTGCGATGGTGCTGTATGGTATGGACAGCACCATCGGGGTATCGCTTGAGACGATGATAGAGCATACCAAAGCCGTCATGCGTGGCTCGCGCAAAGCGATGGTGATCCTTGATATGCCTTTCGGGTCGTTTGAGGAATCACCGGAACAGGCTTTCCGCAATGCCGCGCGGGTGCTCCGGGAAACCGGCTGTGCGGCGGTCAAGCTTGAGGGCGGGGCGGCGATGGCGGACACGATCAACTATCTGGTGGAGCGCAATATCCCGGTGATGGCCCATATCGGTCTCCGGCCCCAGGCGGTCCATGTTATGGGCGGCTATCGCACCCAGGGAAAAAATCAGGCAGAATGTGACCGGATGTTCGAAGATGCCATGGCTGTTCAAAAGGCCGGGGCCTTTTCAGTGGTGCTCGAAGGGATCACCGAACCGGTGGCGACGGAAATTACCGAAAAACTGGATATTGTCACCATCGGCATCGGCGCATCGGCCAATTGTGACGGCCAGATTCTGGTGGTTGAGGATATGCTGGGTTATTTTCCGTCAAACGCCAGATTTGTCAAACGCTATGCCGAAGTCGGGCAGACCATTGATGAGGCGGTCAGCCAATATGCCAATGATGTCAAGGCCAGAAGCTTTCCGGCAGCGGAACATACCTATAAAACCTGATTTTTGGTTTTTCCCGATTGCCTTATGGCCAAGCCCGCGCTATCTTGACCCGCTTTAGGGATATAGAGAATAACAGGAGCATTGATTGTCCGAAGAATTTATTCGCGAGGTAGATGAAGACCTGCGTCACAAGCAGATGATGGATATATGGAAGAAATACGGCTCCTACCTGATTGCCTTTCTGGTCGGAATTGTCCTGTTTGTTGCCGGTAATGTGACCCTGAAAAACTATAATGAGCATCATTATGCGGATGTTGCCGAAAAATACGGCAAGGTGGAAAAGGAAATAACCGCCAACGACATGGATGAGGCATTGCGCGGGCTGGAAAGTCTGTCTGGTACCGATGTCAGCGGTTATCAAATCCTTGTTGCCTTCAGAACCGCAGATATTGAACTCGAAAAAAACAATAAAGACAAGGCGATAGCAGCTCTTGATAAATTGGCAAAAAAATCGGACATTGACAAGATATATCGTGATCTGGCCACCCTCAAGGCGGCAATGATTGCCATGGATACCGCATCCTATGACGAAATAAAGACCCGTCTTGCGCCGTTGATGATTAATGGTAATGCGTGGGAATATATGGCCAAGGAACTTCTGGCGTCGGCGGCGCTGTCTGCGGGCAAGACTGAAGAGGCCAAAAATCTCCTGACGGAAATTGAACAGGACCTGGAGGCTCCCGAGGATGTAAAGGCCCGGGCAAAAGAATTTAAATCCGTAATAGAATAGCAGGTAACATAGATGGTTTCAGTGTATAAGTCAGGGACAGTTTTTTTTCGTGTGGTGATTGGCACGATACTCTCAATGGCCGTGGTTGCCTGTAGCGGGTCATCAGATGAGACAAAAAACAGCAAGAAACTCACCGGGGAACGCATTCCCATCCTGACATATGAGCAGACGTTGAAAGCAAATCCCGACCTCAAGAATCTTCAGGTTCAGTTGCCAAAGCCCTATGTTAACAAGAATTGGCCCCAGGCTGGTGGAAATCCACGCCATCTTATGCAGCATCTGGCTCTTGGAGAAAATCCGAAAAAAATCTGGTCGGTAAATATTGGCTCGCCCTCAAATGATCGCCGTAGCATCGTCAGTATGCCGGTTGTGCTTGACGGGGTGATCTATGCCATGGATTCGATGTCAAAGGTCTCGGCCTATAATGCGGAGACCGGCAAAAAAATCTGGCAGAAGGAATTCCATCAGAAGGGCGAAACCAAAAATATTTCCTATGGTGGCGGGATCGCTGCCGGGCCGGATGCGCTTTATATCACCAATGGCTACGGCCATGTGGCTGCTCTGGATAAATCCACCGGCAAGGTAATCTGGCTGACCCGGCTGGCCATTCCGTTGCGCGGGGCGCCGACCTATGCAGATGGCCGTGTATTTGCCCTGACCCATGATAATCAGACCTATGCCCTTGATGCGAAGGATGGCAAGATTCTCTGGAACGAAGTCGGGATTTCGGAAAATGCCGGTCTGGTCGGGGCGGCAAGTCCGGCGGTGATTGGCAATACGGTGATTTCCGCCTATTCCTCGGGCGAGCTTTATGCGATGCGGGTCGAAAATGGCCGGGTTCTCTGGACCGATACCCTGAATACCCAGGGGCGGCTGACGGCGATGGCAACCCTGCGTGACATTGATGGTGAGCCTGTTGTCTATGACGGCAAGGTTTATGCGGTCAGTCACAGCGGGCGCATGGTCGCCATTGACCTGCGTAGCGGGGTGCGTATCTGGGAACAGAATATCAGTTCACAGCATACACCGTGGGTCGCCGGGGAATATATCTATGTCGTTACTGCCGAGGGGCAGGTCGTCTGCATTACCCGTCGCACCGGTCAGGTACGCTGGGTACGGCAACTGGAAAGATTTAAAGACCCGGACCGCCGGAAAGAGGCCGTTCTGTGGCATGGACCGACATTGGCCGGCGACCGCATTATTGTAACATCGTCCGATGGCTACGCGGTATCAATATCCCCCTATGATGGCTCGTTCATCAGCGGGATGGAGATGCCGGATGATATGGAAATGGCGCCGATTGTCGTGAACAAGACACTGTATTTCCTGACACGGGATGCGGAACTTGTCGCCATGAGATAGCTCCTCGCGGTTATTATATTTGCTTTATTGGTCCGTTTTGCCTAAAAGGCGGGCCAATTACTTTTTTTGGAACGGATAATGACGATCAAGGTTGCGATGATAGGCCGCCCGAATGTCGGCAAGTCGACCCTGTTTAACAGGCTGGTCGGCAAAAGGCTGGCGCTGGTGGATGATACCCCGGGGGTGACCCGTGACCGGCGTGAGGCCATGGCGTCGCTCGGCGGGACAGCTTTTCTCGCGATTGATACGGCGGGGCTTGAGAATGCCGGGGACAGCAAGCTGTCGGCCCGGATGCGCGCCCAGACTGACCTCGCGATCGAGGAGGCTGATTTTGTCCTGTTCATGATTGATGCAAGAGCCGGGGTGACGCCGCTTGACAAATATTTCGCCGATATTCTGCGTCGCGGCAAAACGCCGGTAATCCTGCTCTGTAATAAATGCGAAGGCCGGGCCGCCGAAGCCGGAATCTATGAATCCTACTCTCTGGGCCTTGGTGATCCTGTGGCGGTGTCCGCCGAACATGGCGAGGGGCTTTCCGAGCTGATCGAGGCCTTTGACCGGGTGATCCTTGACCTCGGGCTTGAGGGGGAAGTAGAGCCGGAAGAGATTATCAGCAAGTCGGTCGCCATCACCGGCGAGGTCAGTGATGAGGAGGCCGAGGCTACCGAACAGCATAGCAGCCTGCCGCTGCAAATGGCGGTGGTCGGGCGGCCCAATGTCGGCAAATCGACGCTGGTTAATTTCCTGCTGGGTGAGGAACGGCAGATTACCGGCCCCGAAGCGGGCCTGACCCGGGATGCCATTGCGGTGAGTTTTTCCTGTGAAGGTCGCGAAATCCGTATGTTCGATACCGCAGGCCTCAGACGAAAATCAAGGGTGATGGCAAAGCTTGAAAAACTCTCGGTTGCCGATACCATCCGCGCGCTTAATTTTGCCGAGGTCGTCATCCTGATGGTTGATGCGACCATGCCATTCGAGAAGCAGGATTTGAACATCGCCAGCCTGATTGTCCAGGAGGGCCGGGCGCTGGTCATCGCGCTCAATAAATATGATCTGATGGAAAACCGTCAGGAGGTGATGAAGGATATTCTTGATACGCTCGAACATTCCCTGCCACAGATCAAGGGCATTCCGGTTATTCCGGTTTCCGCCCTGACCGGACGCGGGGTCAATAAGCTGATGCCCGCCGTGTTTGAGACCTATCGCCTGTGGAACCGGCGGGTCAGTACGGCAAAGCTCAATAAATGGCTTGCCGCAACCATGGCCTATCATCCCCATCCGTCGGTCAAGGGCCGCCGGATCAAGATGCGCTATATGACACAGGTCAAAACCCGACCGCCGACCTTTGCCATTTTCTGCAATCGGCCCGCCGATGTCGCGCGCAGTTACGAGCGTTATCTGCTTAATGAACTCAGATGGGATTTTGAACTGCCGGGGGTCCCCATTCGTCTGATGCTACGCAAAGGCGACAACCCATATGGCAAGAGCCTGAAATGATTATCCGTCCCCTCACTGATGTCGATGTGACAGCTTTTCAGGAGATTATGAAACTTTCCATCACGGGGATCTGTGCTGAATCCTATGGTGCGGATACCGCTGCGGCATGGGTATCGGACGATAACCCGGCCTTTCATTTCGCCATTCCGGAATTTGCCTTTGTCGCCGAAGAGGGTGGAGAAATTATCGCCGTCGGCGGCTGGAGCCGGACTGATGTGGTTGACCTTCATCCGATTGGCGACCGTGAGATTAACAGTCCGACCCATGCCCGGATCAATGCGGTTTATATCAGACCGGGGTCCGAGGGCAAGGGCCTTGGCCGTAAAATAATGACCCGTCTGGAAGCGGATATTGCGCGCCGGACAGCATTGCGCGATATTTATCTCTGGTCGACAAAAAACGCCATCCCCTTCTATCTTTCCATGGGCTATACCCCGGGCATCGACAAATTCCCGGAAGTCGCCCCGGGCTACAAGATTCAGATACGCTATATGTGGAAAAGACTGGGGTAGAGAACATCATGGACCCTGAATTGAATCCAGGGTGACAGGGTTTTTATTATGGCCTCTATCCTGAAATATCTTCCTTTCTATCCCAGCATCGGATAGTTAAAGACGTTCAGTTTGTTGCCGTCAAGGTCGCGGAAATAACCGGCGTAGAAGTCGGGATCAAAATCGGGGCGCGGGCCGACGGGGCCTTCATCAACCGCCCCCATTTCAAGGGCCATCGCGTGAATTTTGTCCACGGTTGCATGATCAGGCGCACTCAGGGCCACCATGGAACCATTGCCGATACAGGCTGCCTCGCCGTCATAGGGGGTCTTGACAGAAAAGCTGGTCTTGCCTTCGCCGGCACTCCACAGAATGATATTGTCGGCCTCCATCATGCGTTTTGCCCCGAGTTCCCCGAGAATGGCATCATAAAATGCTCCCGCTTTTTTAATATCATTGGTTCCGACCATTATATACCCGAGCATTATTTTTCTCCTGATGTTGTGAATATTGACAGTTGCAACAAGATACTGTTTTTTCCCGACGATCGCAAGTGATCAGGCCGGGAAGGCTCTGGCTTGCCTTTTTGGCAGATTTCGATTAGGGTTTCTTTTCAATATATAAGAGAAATATAGCGATAAATTCAAATTTAGAGGGGTGTTTTATGGGTTTTTCAGAAGCCGTCAAATCGGTATTTTCCAAATATGCGACCATTACCGGGCGGGCCTGCCGGTCCGAATACTGGTATTTTACCCTGTTTTACATTATTGTTTACTTTGTACTTGCGCTGATCACTGCAATCATTCCATTCTTGATCATTCTGTCCATAGTTTTTGCCATTGCCATGATCATTCCAAGCATCACGGTCAGTATCCGCCGGTTGCATGATCGCAATCAATCCGGCTGGTGGCTGCTGGTCGGGCTGATCCCGATGATTGGCGGGATTATCCTGTTTATCTGGTTCGTTATGCGGGGGACCGATGGCCCCAATGATTTCGGCGATGATCCTTTGGGATATAGTGAGGATGCCGGATAAAATTTGGCTGTCAGGCAATTTTCCGGTTCACAGGACGTATAAAATTGTTTATAACGTCCGGTAATTGAAATATTATGCAAGAACCGGCATGAAACTGATGATGATTTCACCGCTGACATACCCCGTAACCGGCAGGATTTCTGCCGGTTCGCTGTCGCCTGCCTCGCTTCTGCTGCTTTCCCTTCTTCTCCCCGGTCGACTTAGTCGCCCCTGACGTCCTGATTTTACAGCTATAATACCGGCGGACGTGCAGGGGAGAAATATATATCATTCCCCACGCGGGAGACATCATTCAATCAGATAAAATCAAGGCTAATATCATGACCACAGATAAAAACAGGGTTATCATTTTCGATACC
>JALUWZ010000173.1 GCA_027019205.1 Emcibacter sp. | reverse complement strand
CCACGGCCACCGGCCTGCCGCGCAGACGGGGCTGAAGCTGCTGCTCGACACTGGCGAAATAGCTGTTGAGGTCAATATATAACCAGCGCAAAGGGGCGGGCAGGTCCAGCATGTTCCAGAGTCTCTCGTAAAAGAAAGGGCCGGTATTATAGACTCAAAAATAAGAACAAAACAAGAACAAATTAATCAGACAGGGCAAAAACACTGTTTTGCCCGGGATTCCCCTGACAGGTCACCTGATGATTGCCGACCATATGAATCAGATGGGACAGTAATGAGCTTGCCGCAGCGGGGTGGAGATAGGCCGGAATATCGCTGTAAATAATATCGACCATCCGGTCGATGGTGGCGGGACCTGCGGACAGCACCTCGAGAATCTGGCTTTCCCGCTGATGGCGGTGGGCTATCAAGGCCCTGACATAGGGCTTTGGATTTTCAATCGGCGCACCGTGAGTCGGGTAATAGATCTTGTCATCCCGGGACAGCAATTTTTCTAGGCTCGCGAGATAATCCTTCATATCACCGTCCGGTTGCGACACCACCGATGTTGACCAGCCCATAACATGATCGCCGCTAAACAGGGCTTTTTCTTCCAGAAGGGCGAAACATAAATGATTGGATAGATGGCCCGGGGTATGGACGGCCTCTATGGTCCAGCCATCACCGTCTATTATATCCCCGTCTTTGAGAATATGGTCCGGTTTGAAATCCCGGTCGCGGCCCTCCTCGGCATGATTGTCAATATCGGCCTGTCCCGAGACATCAAAGGCGTATATCTCTGCGCCGGTCACCCGTTTCAGGGGCCGGGCGGCCGGTGAATGATCAACATGATTATGGGTGATCAGAATATGGCTGACCGCCACAGTTTCCAGAAATTTCTCCAGCGCCTGAATATGGGACGCTATTGCCGGTCCCGGGTCAATGAGGGCTATCTGGTTTTTGCCAATAATATATGTGCCGGTGCCGTGAAAGGTAAAGGGTGAGGGGTTGGGGGCCACGAGTCGGCGGATCAGCGGGCTGATCTTGGTAATCTCGCCATAATGAGGAGAAAATTTTTTATTAAATTTGAGCATATTTCTTTATTCTATTTCTCTTTATCAGTAATTCATTCGGATATATTTTGATTTTCTCCATATTAGAGCAATTATTTCATGTTTTTGATATAATAACCTCCGTTAAGTATAACAGTATTTAAAGAGCTATGCCATGTCATCCGGAGAACAGTATAACAAGGGGGGAGCGAGCCACGCGAGTGGGGGGACCTCAAGTAGCGAGGGTAAGAGCGGTAGGTCCCCCCGTCAAACAAAAAGAGGTTTCGCCACCCGGGCGATTCATGCCTGTCACGACAAGAATGATCCTTACGGGGCGTTGACCTCACCGATCTATATGACATCAACGTTCGAGTTTGACACCGCCGAGCAGGGGGCGGCGCGTTTTTCCGGCGAGGACAGCGGCTATATCTATACCCGGCTCGGCAACCCGACCCTGAATGAGCTGGAACAGCGGCTCGCCAATCTTGAGGGGGCGGAAGCCTGCCTGACCGTCGCCTCCGGCATGGGGGCGATTACTTCCGTATTCTGGTCCTTTGTGGAGCCGGGCGATGAAATTCTGGTCGATGAGACTTTATATGGCTGTACCTTTGCCTATTTCCGCCACGGATTATCCAAATTCGGCATTAAAGTGCGTCATGTCGATATGCGCGATCCTGAGAATCTCGCCCGGGAGATATCTGATAAAACGCGGATTGTTTATTTTGAAACCCCGGCCAATCCCAATATGCGGATCATTGATATCCGGGCGATTTCCGCCATTGCCCACGGATGCGGCGCCCGGGTGGTGGTGGATAATACCTATTCAACGCCCTATCTGCAAAATCCGATTGGCCTCGGGGCGGATATTGTCGTCCATAGTGCGACCAAATATCTCGGCGGACACGGGGATTTGATGGCCGGGGTGATCCTGTCCTCGGCAGAGGATATGGAGCAGATCCGCTATGTTGGTCTGAAAGATATGACCGGGGCCGTGCTGGCACCAATGAATGCCTTTCTGATCGCGCGCGGCCTGAAAACTCTTGAGCTGCGTATGGAACGCCATTGTGACAATGCCGAAAAAATCGCCGCCTTGCTTGAAGCAAGCCCCGAAGTCAGCAAGGTTTATTTCCCCGGTCTGAAATCATTTGAACAATATGAGCTGGCCAAATCACAGATGAGGCGGTTCGGCGGCATGATTGCCTTTGAGCTGACCGGGGGTCATGATGCGGGGCTTCAATTTCTCAATGGCCTGAAGCTGTGCAAGATTGCCGTCAGCCTCGGCGATGCGGAAACCCTGATCGAGCATCCGGCCTCAATGACCCATTCCCCCTACGAGCCTTCGGAGCGGGCAAGATTCGGCATCACCGAAGGACTGGTCAGGATTTCCGCCGGGCTTGAAAATGCTGTGGACATCCTTGCCGATATTGATCAGGCCCTGTCCTCATAGGACCAGAAAGGTGAGGGGAAATCTGTTTTCCTTCGTATAAGCGGGTGAAGATCACGAAATACGGAGAAGAGAGAAATGAAGGTTAGCGCGCGGACTATAATTCTGATCACCCTGATTGCTGCCGGGGGAAGCTATATGCTGTTCTTTACCGGCGGCAAGTCCGGTTCCGGGACCGCAGCCCGGGCGATTAAAATTCCGGCTTTATCGTCACAGGCGAAGAAGGGCGAAGTGGTCTTCAACGCCAATTGTGCAGCCTGCCACGGCAAGAATGCCGCAGGCACGGATCAGGGGCCGCCGCTTATCCATAATATCTATAACCCCGGCCATCATGCGGACATGGCCTTTTACCGCGCCGCCAATATGGGGACGCGACAGCATCACTGGCGTTTTGGTGATATGCCGCCGCAGAAACAGGTCAGTAAAGATGATGTTACCCTGATTATAAAATATATCCGCGAAGTCCAGCGCGCCAATGGCATCGTCTATCAGAAACATGTCATGTGAGGATATAGCCTCCGCTGTTTTTCCATAGTTAACAAGATGTTAAATTTTCGTTAATGGGCCGTTCATCGGCCTGTCATTATTGTGATGGTCATGATGCATCACGAGGATGTGTCTGTTTATGATTTCAGGACAATAACGAGGACAGAGACAATGCGAAGGACATCATTTAAACTGGCTCTTATTCCCCTGCTGCTGATTTTTTCGGCACAGGCAGGATTTGCGTCGACCAAAGAAGACCGCAAGGCCGCCATTGAGGCCGCAAAGGACGCCATTCATACGGCTCGCACTTCTGCAAGGGAAGCGACCCGGGCGGCGCGGGACTCTGCCAAAGAGGCCACACAGGCGGCGCGCACTTCGGCAAAAGAGGCGACACAGGCCGCGCGCGAAGCCGCAAAGGAAGCTGCGCAGGCGGCTCGTGAAGCGGCAAAAGATGGCACGCAGGCGGCTCGTGATGCGGCAAGGGAAACCATACTCGCCGCCCGCGAATCGGCCAAAGAGGCCGCCCATGCCGCGCGTGAATCTGCCAGAGAGGCAGCCCGTACTGCCCGCGAGTCTGCGCGCGAAGCCGCCCGGGCGGCACGCGAGTCCGCAAGGGAAGCTGTCCGTGACGCCCGCCAGGCTGCAAAGGATGCGGTTCGCGGGGGGTGATGTTTCATAAAGCACAGATTAAGTTGCTGCCCCCGGCCCGCCGGAGCGACCTCAAGGGTTTCTTCGGCGGGCTGTTACTTGTCATCGCCCATTTTAAGGGCGGCGATAAAGGCGGAATGGGGGATTTCCACATTGCCGTAAAGGCGCATTTTCTTCTTGCCCTTTTTCTGCTTGTCGAGCAGTTTGCGTTTGCGGCTGATGTCGCCGCCGTAACATTTGGCGGTCACATCTTTGCGCATGGCGCTCAGGGTTTCGCGGGCGATGATCTTGCCGCCGATCGCCGCCTGTATCGGGATTTTAAACAGCTGGCGCGGGATCAGGTCTTTGAGCCGCGCACAGAGCGCCCGACCCCGGGCATCCGCCTGTGAGCGGTGAACCATCATGCCGAGGGCATCGACCGGCTCCGAGTTGACCATAATGCTGAGCTTGACCAGATCGCCTTCGCGGTAGCCGTCCATCTGATAATCAAAGCTCGCATAGCCGCGCGAGATTGATTTGAGCTTGTCATGAAAATCATAGACCACCTCATTGAGCGGCAGGCGGTAGATCAGCATGGCGCGACTGCCGGCATAGGTCAGTTCGACCTGCTCGCCGCGCTTGTCCTGACATAATTTCAGGACTGATCCCAGATGATCGTCCGGCACCAGAATGGTCGCGAGAATCCACGGCTCCTCAATATGATTGATCAGGGTCGGGTCCGGCATATCCGCCGGGTTATGCAGTTCCTTCACCTCGCCCTTGTTGAGGTGAATGCGGTAAATCACGCTCGGCGAGGTGGTGATGATATCAAGGTCGAATTCGCGGGTCAGTCGCTCCTGAATGATCTCCAGATGGAGCATGCCGAGGAAGCCGCAGCGGAAGCCGTAACCAAGCGCGGTCGAGGTCTCGGTCTCAAAGGTGAAGCTCGCGTCATTGAGCCGGAGCTTGTTCATGCTGTCGCGCAGGGTTTCAAAATCGGCGGCGTCGGCGGGAAACAACCCGCAGAAAACCACAGACTGCACCGGTTTGAAGCCCGGCAGGGCCTGGGCGGTTTCATTCCTGTATTCGGTGATGGTGTCGCCGACATGGGTCTGGGAGACTTCCTTGATCGAGGCGGTAAAAAAGCCGATTTCGCCCGGTCCCAGCTCGTCAACCAGAATCTCTTTGGGGGTGAAGACGCCGACCCGGTCAAGAATATGTTCACTTCCTGCCGCCATCATCTTGATTTTCATGCCTTTTTTGATCCGGCCATCAATCACCCGGATCAGCACCATAACGCCGAGATAGGTATCATACCAGCTGTCAACCAGCAGCGCTTTCAGCGGGGCGGTGATGTCGCCTTCGGGGGGCGGCAGATTTTCAACCAGACTGTTGAGCAGTTCGTCAATCCCCTCGCCGGTTTTGGCCGAAACTTTGATGGCGTGGCTCGCGTCAATGCCGATGACATCTTCGATCTGGTGGCGCACCTGTTCGGGTTCGGCGGCAGGCAGGTCGATCTTGTTGAGGACCGGGACAATTTCATGATCATTATCGATTGCCTGATAGACATTGGCCAGGGTCTGGGCCTCAACCCCCTGGCTGGCATCAACCACCAGCAGCGAGCCTTCGCAGGCATAAAGGCAGCGGCTGACCTCATAGGCGAAATCCACATGGCCCGGCGTATCCATAAGATTGAGGATATAGCTTTCGCCGTCATGAGCCGTGTAGTGCAGGCGCACGGTCTGGGCCTTGATGGTGATGCCGCGCTCGCGTTCAATATCCATGCTGTCCAGCACCTGTGCCTTCATTTCACGATTGCTCAGTCCCTCGCAATGCTGGATCATACGATCGGCCAGCGTCGATTTTCCGTGATCAATATGGGCGATGATCGAGAAATTTCTTATATGTGATAATTCAGTCATGACAGGGCTTTTATCATTCATCGCCTGACCAGTAAACCGATAAAGCAATTAGCCGCTTTTAAGGGCCGAAAAAGGCCGCAGCCGTAATTTTCCGTTGCACAGGACGTTGCCCCATATTAACTGGCTGGCTGTCAGGCTGGTGTTATCCCGGGGGCCATGGCATATATATTCTAGCGTATTTCAGCACTGGGTTTATGGGCCAGAAAACGCCATACATGTATATGGCCTTCTTTGAGGATTTTGGCCCGCAAGGCCCAGTGTTCCGCCTCCTCCATCAGTGATTTTACCGCTTCAGCTCCCTCCTCGCCCTTTTCGGCAAGCTGTTTGGCAACGGTTGCGGCATGTGACCAGCTATTTTCAATCAGATTTACATATTCCGGGGATATGTCTTCGTTAACCCGGATGGCAAAGCCGGTTTTCTCCAGGGTTTCCTTCATCATGTCTGCCGTTACCGGATAGGGTTGCGTCGCCTCCTGTTTCAGCCATTTCCGGACATCCGGATTTTCGAGTGCCGACAGATCCGATAATACATAGTCCGTAACCAGGAACAGGGACCCGTCTTTCAGGGTGTCAAAGACATCTTTGAGGATTTTACTCTTGTCCGGGAAACAATAGAGCGCCTCCTTGGAAAAAGCCCGGTCATAACGCCGGTTAAAGGGGGCATCCTTTGCCGGGTCAAGATGATGAATGGCGGCTTTCGAGGCAAGGCCGGAATCTGTGGACATCTGCATGGCTTTTTCGGCAAGTTCACGGGACAGTTCATATCCGGTGATCCAGACGCCGAATTCCTCTGCCAGTACCCGGGACGGGCCGCCAAATCCGGCGCCAATAACAATGGCGCTCATTTTGGAATTCATTGCCAGAAGCTTGCACATAACCTTGATATGTTCCCGCCCCCCCGGGCCGCAATAGCCATTCCCCCAGATCAGCTGGGTCATTTCTATCCTGAGTTTGCTCCATTGCATGCTGTCTATCTCAGGGTCCGGGGGGCTTTCCCGGCTATTATCTTCCCCGGATGGGTCATCATTCTGAAGGGCTTTCAGCCGCTCTTTCACGTCATCAAGATCATAGCCTTCCCACCATGATTTTAATCTCAGTTTGAGAGGAACCTTGATATTTTTAGTATTCTCAGACATTTAACTATTATCCCGGTATTACATATACTGACCGTGACAGTAAAGACATTGCCTTTACATAGCGTTAATGTATGTCTGGCATGCTTTTATCGCAGGATACCGCCCGTTCTTTTGTGGACATTGGCGAGGAGTTTTGAGGAAAAGTCGTCTATCTCCGCCTCGGTCAATGTTTTGTTTTCCGGGTGCAGTATGACACTGATAGCCACAGATTTTTTATCGTCACCTATACCCGGCCCAGTATATACATCAAACAGGGTGATGTCACGAATTAGCTTTTTGTCGGTCCCGCGTACGGCCCGGATGAGGTCAGCGGCCTTGACGTCACGATCAACAACGAAGGCAAAATCCCGTTCTACCGCCTGAAAATCCGATGCCCGCAGCGGCCCGCGACTATTGCCGCCTTTCGCCTTGGGGAAGGGGATATTTTCCAGCATGATCTCAAAGGCGGCCAGCGGCCCCTTGACATCAAGGCGCGCGCAGATGGCCGGGTGAATTTCCCCGAAACAGGCGAGAATATTCTTCTGGCCGAGCCGGATCATGCCGCTGCGTCCCGGATGATACCATGGCGGGGCATCAGCTGTGACCTGGGCCGTGTCAATTCTGGCCCCGCCCGCCCGGAGGATGGCTTCGGCATCGGCCTTGACCGTAAAGGCATCGACATCTGTCGGCGGCATTTTCCAGTGTTTGTCACCGGTCTGCCCGCGCCTGATTCCGGCCAGGAGCAGTTTTTGCCCGCCGGGCGTGTCATTCTCAAACTGGTTGCCGCATTCGAACAGGGCGACATTGCGGAATCCCCGGTCGATATTACGCCCCGCTGCCGTGATCAGGTTGGGCAGCAGATTGGGCCGCATGGCATCCATATCCGTACTGATCGGATTGTCGAGGACCAGTCCGGGCACCAGATCGGCAAACAGCCGGGCCTGTGCCGAGGACAGGAAGGACCAGGTGATCGCCTCGCGAAATCCGCGTCCGGCGGCGGTGCGTTTGACCATACGCACCCGTTTCTGCAACGGATTCAGGCCGGTGTTGATGGCGCGGCTTGACAGGGGCAGGGGTTCGGAACGAATATGCTCGAAGCCGTGAATCCTCAGGACTTCCTCCACAAGGTCAGCCTCGCCGTCAATATCGCAGCGCCATGACGGGGTGGTGACCTTGAGGTCATCCCCGCCCTGTTCGACCTGAAAGCCGAGACTTTGGAGAATGCGGGTGATTTCCTGCGGGCTGACATCCACACCGCCGAGATGACCGACCCGGGCCGGGCGCAGGGTGACGCATTTTGATATGGTCGGGACGGTACCGGCAATTGTGACATCACTTGGCTCGCCGCCGCACATGTCAAGGATCAGTTGCGTCGCATATTCAAGGCCCGGGATTACGGTTTCGGGATCAACCCCGCGCTCAAAACGATAGCGCGCGTCGCTGTCAATGCCAAGCTTGCGTCCGGCCATGGAAATGGTCACCGGATCAAACCATGCGGACTCGACAAAGACATTGACCGTATCCCCCTGACAGCTCGTTGACATGCCGCCCATAACGCCGCCAAGGCCGATAACCCCGCTGTTGTCGGTGATCACGCATATCCCGTCATCAAGCCTGTAGTCCTGACCATCAAGTGCCGTAAGCTGTTCCCCCCGTTCGGAGAGGCGAACGACAATATCCCCCTGCAATTTGTCCGCATCGAACACATGAAGCGGACGGCCCATGTCAAGGGTCAGGAAATTGGTCACATCAACCAGGGCCGAAATCGGCTTCATGCCAAGATCACGGAGCTTCTTTTGCAGCCATTCCGGGCTTGGGCCGTTTTTCAGACCGCGAATCATCCGTCCGGCAAAAACCGGGCAGGCCGTCGGGTTTTTCAGGACCACTTTCTGCGGGCAGTCATAATTGCCGGTAATTGCGGGAATGGCCCGTGGTTTCAATGTGCCAATCCCGGCGGCGGCAAGGTCGCGGGCAATGCCGTAAACCCCGAGGGCGTCCTGATGATTGGGGGTGATGGCAATATCAATCACCGGATCATCCATCTGCATATAATCAGCAAATTTAACCCCGACCGGCGCATCTGCGGGCAGGTCAATAATCCCGTCATGATCCTCACCCAGACCCAGTTCCCGTTCGGAACACATCATGCCATTGCTTTCGACGCCGCGAATTCTGGCCGGACGAAGTTTCAGGCCATTGGTCGGGATGGTGGACCCGGACGGGGCAAAGGCCCCCTTCAGACCGGCGCGGGCATTCGGCGCACCGCAGACCACCTGAATGATCTCCTCGCCGGTATTGACCTTGAGGACCTGCAATTTATCCGCATCGGGATGGGGGGCGGCGTTGACCACTTCGGCGATGATAAAGGGCGCGAGATCATCTGCCGGGTTGGTGATTTCCTCAACCTCAAGACCGATAGCAGTCAGCTTTTCCGAAATCTGATCAATGTCGGCGGTGGTATCAAGATGCTCTTTAAGCCATGAGAGTGTGAATTTCATATCATTTACTCCCTTTTTTTGTTTGATGGGGGGAACTACCGCTCGTACCCTCGCTACTTGAGTTCCCCCCGCTCGCGTGGCTCGCTCCCCCTTTTTTTATCTGATGGGGGGGCCTACCGTCGCTACCGCTCCTACTTGAGTCCCCCCCGCTCGCGTGGCTCGCTCCCCCCCCTTTTTGTCTGATGGGGGGCTTGGCTCTTGTGTCTTTGTTGCGGGTGCTGAGGGAGGGGATGTCGAGGGCGGCAAAGCCGTAATGTTTCAGCCAGCGCAGATCGGCGGCAAAGAAATCGCGCAGGTCGGGAATGCCCCATTTCAGCATGGCAATCCGGTCAAGTCCCATGCCAAAGGCAAAGCCCTGATACTCGTCCGGATCAAGATTGACATTTTCCAGTACCCGGGGATTGACCATGCCGCAGCCCATGATTTCCAGCCAGTCATCGCCTTCGCCGATCAGGATTTCCCCGTCGCGGAAGGCACAGCCGATATCGACCTCGGCAGAGGGTTCGGTAAAGGGGAAATAGCTCGGGCGGAAGCGGATTTTAATATCGTCACGCTCAAAAAACCGGGCGCAGAATTCCTCGATACACCATTTCAGGTGGCCCATATGAATATTCCGGTCAATGACCAGGGCCTCGACCTGATGGAACATCGGCGTGTGGGTCGCGTCACTGTCGCAGCGATAGGTACGGCCCGGGGCAATGATGCGGTAGGGCGGCGGCCCGGCCATCATGGTTCTGATCTGTACCGGTGAGGTATGGGTCCGCAGCAGCTTGCGATTGCCATTCTCATCCTCGGGAAAATAAAAGGTATCATGCATCTGGCGCGCCGGATGCTCGGGCGGGATGTTGAGGGCGGTGAAATTATAGAAATCCTCTTCGATCTCCGGGCCTTCGGCCACGCTGAAGCCAAGCTCGGTAAAAATCTCCGTCACCTCATCCATCACCTGGGTGACCGGATGGATGCTGCCGCATTGTTCGGGCGCTGACGGCAGGGTGATGTCGATTCTCTCCGATTGCAGGCGACGGTTCAGTTCCTGCTGTTCAAGCTTTGTCTTCTGGTCGGTGATGCTGTTGGCAATCCGGGTTTTGAGACCGTTCAGTTTTGGCCCGAAAGTCTTTTTCTCTTCCGCAGTCATCCGGCCCAGTTCACGCATCAGCAGGCTGACGCGGCCTTTCTTGCCAACCTCGGATATTCTGAGATTCTCTAATTGACCCAGATCATTACAGGCGTTGATGCCCGAGATGATCTCTGTTTCCAAACTCTGCAGGTCTTCCATATGCTCACCCGATTAATTTTATTTGCCCTGAAAAACATAAAGGAGCCTACCGCTGGTGCAGCAGGCTCCTTGACGGTAAATTTCTGTTCCGGAGAATCAGGCGTTAAGTGCTGCCTGTGCCTGATCGGCGATTGCCTTGAAAGCATCCGGTTCGCGAACGGCCAGATCAGCCAGAACTTTACGGTCAAGTTCGATGCCTGCGAGTTTCAGGCCGTTCATAAATCGTGAATAGGTCATATCATGGATACGGGCAGCGGCATTGATGCGCTGAATCCATAATGCGCGGAATTTCCGCTTGCGGACCTTGCGGTCGCGGTAGGCATATTGGCTGGCCTTTTCGACCGCCTGCATGGCGATCCTGATCGTGCTTTTACGCCGACCCCGGTAGCCTTTTGCCAGTTTGAGAACTTTTTTGTGACGTGCGTGAGATGTCACGCCTCTTTTTACATGGGCCATTTTCTATCCTAAATCAACCGTCTGAATTAACCGTAAGGCATAAATTTTTTGACGATCCGGGCATCCGGATCTGACATTATGGTGGTTCCGCGCTGATTGCGGATCTGTTTGTTGCTACGCTTGATCATGCCATGCTGTTTGCCGGCCTGACTGGAGCGTACCTTTCCGGTCGCGGTGATTTTGAAGCGCTTTTTGGCACTGCTTTTGGTCTTCATCTTGGGCATTTTGCTTGATCCTTTTGGTAAAATTTATTGTCACAGTTGCCTGTGCCAAGCTTTCCGGGTGGTGAGGCATGCCCTAAATCTCAGCCATACCGCCCGATGAAGTTGAGGTATATAGCCCCCTTTATCCCTAAATGCAAGGGGTTTTGGCGGCTTTTCATAAAGTTTGTCTTGTTGTTAACATGATTGAAATCTAAGCTTTGTACAACGTTATTTTTGGCTCTGAATTCAGGATAATTTATATGATCAGAAAACTGTTTGCCCGATTTTTTATTATAACCTTTCTTTTCGGCCTTGTGGTCCTGTCCGATGGGTTGCCATCGTCGGCGGGGGCCACCGATAATATTACGGCCCGCCCCGCCCTGTGGATGGTGAAAAAGGATAAAAGCCGAATTTACCTGCTCGGCTCCTTTCATCTGCTGCCGGCCAGTTACCATTGGTATGACGGTATCATCCGGCGGTCTTTTGAAGGGGCAGACAGACTGGTTCTTGAAACGGATATAAACCCGAAGAGCATGGTGAAAATACAGGGGTTGATCGCTAAAAACGCTTTTTTCGGGCCGCAGGACAGTCTGAAAAATCATCTGGATGAGGACCATTACCGGAAATTGTTGAACAAGACCGCCACATTGTTAAAAATAAATGAAGCATCAGTGGACAGGATGAAACCGTGGGTAATGGCGCTGCAGCTTTCCGTTGCGGCGGTTGTCAGCAGCGGTATGGACCCGAATAGCGGGGTTGATAAATATTTACAGGCCCGTGCCAAACAGGCGGGAAAGCCGATATCCGGCCTCGAAACACCGCGCGAGCAGATGATGGCCCTGATTGATCATCCGCTGTCGGTGCAGGTTGCCATGTTGACCGATACTCTTGACAAACTCGATGATTTCAAGAGCTATATCAACAGCTATCTCGCGGCATGGGCGTCCGGCAATACGGACAGGATGGTCAAAACCATGGTTGATGATATGGCCGAAAATCCGGCGATGTATCAGGCATTGCTGGTCAGCCGCAACAGAAACTGGCTACCGGCTATTGAACGGTATTTAACGGTTGACAAAACGACCTTTATCGTCGTCGGGGCGGCCCATCTTGTCGGGCCGGACGGCATTATCAGAATGCTCGGGGATAAAGGTTACAAGGTCGTAAAAATCCAGTAATTTATTTCTGGTCAATAACCCGTTTGCCTTGTTCAGAGGCCGCGTTCTGCATGGCTTTTTGCAGCTTTTCAAAGGCGCGGACCTCGATCTGGCGCACCCGCTCGCGGCTGATTTTATAGACCTTGCTCAGATCTTCCAGGGTTGACGGGCTGTCCTTCAGCCGCCGTTCGGTCAGGATATGCTGTTCCCGTTCATTCAGGCCCTTCATGGCGTCGGCCATCAATGCCCGGCGGTTATTGAGTTCCTCGTCATTGGCATAGGCGGTTTCCTGATCGATGGCCTCGTCATCATGCAGCCAGTCCATCCATTCGCCTTCGGCATCGGCGCGCATCGGCGCGTTGAGCGAGTGATCGGCCCCGGCCATCCGCCGGTTCATCTGCACCACATCATTTTCGCTGACATTAAGGCGGGTGGCAATTTCCGTCACCTGATCCGGGTGCAGGTCGCCCTCGTCAATCGCCTGAATCTGGCCCTTGATGCGCCGCAGGTTGAAGAACAGCTTTTTCTGGGCGGCGGTGGTGCCGATTTTAACCAGCGACCATGAGCGCAGGATATATTCCTGAATCGAGGCCTTGATCCACCACATGGCATAGGTCGCAAGGCGAAAACCCCGGTCGGGGTCAAAGCGTTTCACCGCCTGCATCATGCCGACATTGCCTTCGGAAATCAATTCGCCGACCGGCAGGCCATAGCCCCGGTAGCCCATGGCGATCTTGGCCACAAGGCGCAAGTGGGAGGTCACCAGCCTGTGGGCGGCGTCACTGTCACCATGTTCGGTCCATGCCTTGGCCAGCATGAATTCCTCTTCCGGTTTCAGCATCGGAAATTTGCGGATTTCCTGAAGATAGCGGGTAAGGCTGCCCTCAGGCGTGATTGCCGGTGTTAATTGTCTGGCCATTGGAATACTCCACCTTTCGGCTTATTATAGCATATTTTTCTGCTTAACTGGACCCTGATCATTTTATTTATCCTCCAGGGCCAAAATAAGGCGTTTCATATCATTTGGGGGGTCGGCTTCAAATGTCAAGTGTGCGCCCGTAACCGGATGCTTGAATCCGAGAAGAAAGGCGTGCAATGCCTGACGTTTAAACTCCGTGATCGCCTGTTGGGCGCGGGCGGTGAAATTCTTTGACCGCAGGCTTGCCACGCGGCCATAAAAGGGGTCGCCGACCAGGGGATGGCGGATATGTGACATATGGACGCGCACCTGATGAGTGCGCCCGGTTTCCAGCCGGCATTCGACCAGACTGAGACTCGGCGGCAGGCCCTTCAGGGCGCTGCCTTTATCAAATGTCTGTCTTTTCGGCTCCAGCCGCCGCAGGACCTTGTAATGGGTGACAGCGTCGCGTCCGCGCCTGCTCTCCGCAGGGACCACTGCCATTTTCAGGCGATTGCGCGAATCGCGGCCAATCTTTTCGTCAATGACGCCGCTGGCCGGGTTCGGCACGCCCCAGACCACGGCCTGATAGGCCCGTTCCATACTATGGCGGGCAAATTGTTTTGCCAGCTTCTGATGGGCAAGGTCGGTCTTGGCGGCAATCATCAGCCCGCTGGTCTCCTTGTCAATCCGGTGGACGATGCCCGGTCTTTTGACCCCGCCAATGCCCGACAGGCTGTCACCGCAGTGATAGAGCAGCGCATTGACCAGCGTGCCGTCGGGATTGCCGGGGGCCGGATGAACCACCATGCCGGCGGGTTTGTTGATAACAATCAGCTGATCATCCTCATAGGTCACCTCAAGGGGGATATCCTGGGGTTCCGGCTCCGATTCCCTGATGACGGGCAGGGTGAAAAATATCTGATCTTGATATTTGACCCGGTATGACGGGTCGTCTATGGTTGCGGGCGGATGGGAGGATTTGGCAAGGCTGACATCCCCGTCGGAGATGATCTGTTTCAGCCGGGTGCGGCTGATGTCAGGGACCCTCCGGGCGAGAAACCTGTCAAGGCGCAGGCCCTGCATGTCTTCTTCCACCGTTAACTCAAGGGATATGGTCTCATTATCGGGAATTTGTAACGTCATGACAGAAGAAGTGCCAAAAAATCACAGCTTTCTCAAGTTTATTGTGATCTTTATGGGAATTTTAATTGCGCTCGGCCTGATTGTTGTGGTGTGGAAGGTCATTGACCTCGCCCAAAAGCGGGCCGCCCGGCAGGAACAGCAGGCTGTGGTTGAGACCGTGAGGAATAAAAGTTTTGACTTTGAAGTTATGCTGAATCCCGGGGAAAGAATCCTTGAAACATCGGCGGCAGGTCAGGATTTATGGATCAGGACAGGCCGGGACGGCAAAACCAGTCGGCTGATTCTTGTGGACAGGGCCGGAAAAATCATCGGAACCATCAGGGTGAAACAGAATAATGACAATGCTGCGCCTGCCAGCTGACCTGCGGGAGAGAATCTTCAGTCATTGCGTGGAAGACTATCCCCGGGAAGCCTGCGGATTATTGATTGGCAGACCGGATTATATGATCACGGAAGCCGTGGCCTCCGCCAATCTGTCACAAAATCCGGAGAAAAATTTTGAAATAGATCCGGCACTGATCATTGAATATCAGAAAAAGCTCCGCGACGGGACTGAAAGAATCCTTGGCCATTATCACAGCCATCCCGATGGCCGGGCGGTTCCGTCCGTTCATGATCAGGCTCAAAATCATGATTCCAGCCTGATATGGATGATCATTCAGGTCAGTGGCGGCGTTTGTGGCGCGACAGGTTTTTTCGCCACAGAAGAAAAATCCGGGCGGCTTGCGGCTATTCTTCCGGGGCCGGGCTGACCGGCAGGGACAGTTTGACCAGCCCTTTCATCTTGTTGGGGTCAATCGGTCTGCCCCGCCGCAGAATGCTGATACGGCCCGTGCGGGCCAGATGCTTGGCCTGTTGCTTGACGGCCAGCAGATATTTGCGCCAGGCATCTTTGGGGCTGTTTTCCTTTGCCCTGTCGTCCGCAATCTCTATCGCAATGTCACGCGGGCTGACGGGAGTCCCCCTCTCAACGGCAGATATAATATAGCCGATGACCGGGTCTTCCTCCGGGTCAATATTTTCTGTATCCTGTGTCATGAAACGCATCTAACATGAAAAAAGGGTTTGAGCCAGATAAAATCTTTAAATTACCGGCGCATTGCCTATATAAGGATGAATAAGAGCAAAACGGGATGGGCGATGTCTTTGATTTACATTCTCTGGGGGGGACTGATCGGGGTGCTGATGGCGGCCCCGTTGGGACCGGTAAATCTGATCTGCATCCGGCGCACATTGGCCTATAGCAAACGCAACGGCTTTACCGTCGGGATGGGGGCGGCAGTGGCGGATACCATTTTCGGGTCAATTGCCGTATTTGGCCTGTCATCGGTCACCGGGATCGTGCACCGGGTGGACGGCTGGTTCGGCATTGTCGGCGGGGTGATCCTGATTATGGTCAGTATCAATCTCTGGACCCGGCATCCTCATCTGGCCGATGTAAAGGATACGGTCCGTGACCGGCTTAAAGGGGCGGTCGGAGCCTTTACCCTGACGATTATGAATCCGATGACCATATTGGGTTTTGTCTTTCTGTTCGGGGCGCTCGGGCTTGGCGATGTCGGACAACGGACCGGAAACGAGCTGGCCCTTATCGGCGGTATTTTCCTTGGTTCAAGCCTGTGGTGGTTCACGGTGACCCGCTGTGCGGGCTATATGAAAGACCGCCTGTCTGACCATCATCTGATCCTGATTAACCGGGTTTCGGCCCTGATCGTTGCCGGATGCGGGGTCTGGGCGCTGGCGAAAAACCTGCTTTAATAATCCATCTTTTTAATAATCAACCCGGCCATTGGCGATGAAGAAACCGTTGTGGAAGCCGGGTTTCCGGTAGTGGAACGGGGTGCCGTCCGGGTTCGAGACCGTGCCGCCTGCCGCCCTCAGCACCGCGTGGCCCGCGCCGGTGTCCCATTCCATGGTCGGGCCAAAGCGCGGGTATATGTCGGCTTCTCCGCTTGCCACCAGACAAAATTTGAGCGAACTGCCGATGGAGACGACATCACTTATGCCAAGCTTTTCCAGAAAAGCATCGGTGTCGGCGTCCCGGTGAGATTTGCTGGCGACGGCGGTGATGCCGCCCTCCGGCACGTCCCGGACCGAGATCGGCTGTTCCGGGCCGATAAAGCGGCCCTCGCGGATGGTCATCTGGACGGCGGTGTCGGGGTCTTTTGCAACAAACATGCGCCCGAGCGCCGGGGCATAGACAATGCCGAACCCTGGTTGACCATCCTCTATCAGGGCGATATTTACGGTAAAATCAGTGCCTTTCTTGATGAATTCCTTTGTGCCGTCCAGCGGGTCGACCAGCCAGAATATATCGGCGACATCGGGGATATTACCGGCGCTGGCCATTTCCTCGGCAATGACGGGGATGTCCGGGGCAATTTCGGCCAGATCGCGCAGAATAATTTTTTCCGCTGCCTGATCCGCCTCAGTCACCGGCGAGCTGTCATCCTTGTAGGCGACCGCGAAATCCCGGGCATAAATATCCATGATTTTCCGACCTGCTTCGAGAGTGGTTTCACATAGCTTTTCGGAGAGGGTCCGGTAAGGAATGGTCTGGCGGGGCATATTTGTCATAGGGCTATTTTCCGGCTGGGGGCTATTGTTTTTACAGAAAGGCTATTATATGGTCAATTTATCAATTGTCATGTCTTAACGGGCTAAAAAAGAAAGTGTTTTTTTATGAAGGATATGGAGTTCTCGGCCTTGTTATGCAGCCGCCTGTGTCATGATCTGATCAGCCCGGTCGGGGCGATCGCAAACGGGCTGGAGATTCTGGATGACGAAGATGACGCCGGGATGCGTGTCGAGGTTATGAAGCTTCTTGCCCAGAGCGCCGAGGTGACATCGGCCCGGCTAAAATTTTTCCGCCTGTCTTTTGGCTCCGCCGGTGGATTTGGGGCAAAGGTGCCGCTCAACGAGGCAGAAAATGCGGTGCGCGGACTGTATGCTGCGGGGAATATTGATCTTGACTGGACGTCCGATATCGGCGGCATGGACAAGGATGCGCTGAAGCTGATGCTGAATATGATACTGGTGGCCGGGGAAAGTCTGGTTCGGGGTGGCAGACTGCTGGTTGACATCAATGGAGAGAATTCTCCCCTTGAGGTGATGGTGACGGTTCAGGGCGACAAGGTTATTTTCCAGGATTCCGTGCGCGAGGCTCTTCTGGGTGAGATGGAGGGGGAGGAGATTACCACGAAATCCGCCCCGGCATTCCTTGCGGCGACGGTGGCGGCAAGGATTGGCTGCACCATCGACTATATTCCGCGTGAGGGCCAGGATTTTTCACTCCGGATAGCCTGTCAGGATATCGAAAAACCGTGATGCCCCTGACGCATTGATACCCCAGGCCCCGGTAGCCTGATTCTTTTTAAGATAATTTTCCATTCATTTTATCTCTTTTTACAGCTTTTTAACCAATTTACCTGATCTTGGGAAAGAGTGAACAATTGTGGCTCATCTGGTTGAGCGGAAAAGGGTAAAAATTATGGATGATTTGCTGAATGAGTTTCTGACCGAAACTGCGGAGAGTATTGATGAAGTCGATGTTGAACTGGTCACGCTGGAGCAGGACCCGACCAACAAACCCATTCTGGACAATATCTTCCGTCTGGTTCATACCATCAAGGGAACCTGTGGTTTTCTTGGTCTGCCACGGCTTGAGACCGTGGCCCATGCCGGGGAAAATGTGCTGGGAAAATACCGGGACGGGGAACTTACCGTCACGTCTGATTCTGTCACACTTATTCTGGCGGCTCTGGACCGGATCAAGGAAATCCTGGCCGCCCTTGAGGCAACACAGCAGGAGCCGGAAGGCGATGACAGCGATATTATCAGCCAGTTGAATGTCGTGGCCTCGGGGGGGCAGCTTGAAGTGGCAGCGCCTGCGGCAGAGGAAGCGGCAATAGAAATGCCGGAGATCACACAGCCCGCAACGATATTACCCGGACAGGTTTCCCTCGAAGAACTCGAAGCCGCCTTTGCCGCCGCGCCCGGCCCGGATGACGAGGATGATACAGAAGAGGAAATACAGTCAGAATCCGAACAGGAAGACCTGTTAACGCGTATTGGCGGCGTCGAGGCGGTCAAGGTGATTGTCCATCTGTTCCATAACCGGTTATTTGCCGATATTTCCGTCAAAGGCCTTATGGAGGGGGTGAATAAAAGAGACAGCAAGGATAAAATGGGCAACTTCTTTAGCGCCTGTCTTGCCGGAAAGGCCGAGAGTGGCCCGAGTATCTCTGCGGCCTTTGAACCTTTCATTTCCCACGGCATGACAGAAAAACAGAATGAGACTGTCCGTAAATTGCTGCAATCGGTACTGGAGGAAGTTGATCTGGCGCCATTGGATGTGGATGCCGTACTGGTGGAATATGATGATATTGCAGTTAATATTCTTGAGCAGGCCCGCAGCAAAGCTAAAAACAAGCCTTCGGAATCTGATACAAAATCTGCTGCCGGGGCCAAGTCGGGGGAGAAAAGCATCGCCAACCAGAGCATTCGGGTGAATGTTCAGGTTCTGGAAGACCTGATGACGATGGTCAGTGAACTTGTGCTGACCAGAAACCAGCTTATGCAATTGTTACGCAACAGCAATGACAGCGAATTTTCCATTCCCTTGCAGCGTCTTAGTCAATGTACAACTGAATTACAGGAAGGGGTCATGAAAACCCGGATGCAGCCGGTCGGCAACGCCTGGGCCAAACTGCCGAGGATTATTCGTGATCTGCAGCTGGAACTGAACAAGAAAATTGATCTTCAGATGCTGGGGGCGGATACTGAACTTGACCGGCAGGTTCTGGAAATGATCAAGGACCCGTTGACCCATATGGTGCGCAATTCTGCCGATCACGGCATTGAAATGCCGGCAGACCGTCTGGCGGCAGGCAAGAAGGAAACCGGAACCATCCGCCTGAATGCTTTTCACGAGGGCGGTCATATCATTATTGAAATCACCGATGACGGGGCGGGACTGCCGGTTGAGAAACTGAAGGCCAAGGCCCTGAAGAATGAGCTTGCCACCCAGGAAGAACTGGATGAGATGTCTGATAACCAGATTCAGAGATTTATCTTCCATGCCGGTTTCTCCACTGCCGAAAAAGTAACGGCTGTATCGGGTCGCGGTGTCGGGATGGATGTTGTGCGGAGCAATATTGAAAAGATCGGCGGTACGGTTGATCTTAAATCAATCGAAGGCAAAGGCACAAGTTTCAGCATCAAGATTCCCCTGACGCTGGCCATCGTATCGGCCCTGATTGTCAAATGCCGGGAAGACAGATTTGCCATTCCGCAGATCAGTGTCCTTGAACTTGTCCGGGCATCCAATGATTCCGAACATAGTATTGAACATATCAATAATACGCCGGTCCTGCGTCTGCGCGACCGGCTGTTGCCGCTGGTCCGGCTGGAAGAAATTCTCGGACTTGGCGCGCCGGAAAAAGACGAAGACGGCAATGATATTACAAAACAGGAAGATTATATCGTCATCACCCAGGTCGGGACATTCACTTTCGGTATTGTTGTCGATCAGGTATTTGACACCGAGGAAATCGTCGTCAAACCGGTGGCCCCTATCCTGAGGGATTTACAGACCTTTGCCGGAAATACCATTCTTGGTGATGGCAAGGTGATCATGATCCTTGATCCGAACGGCATTGTGAACCAGATCAGCGACAAGGTATCCGATTCCTCCGGTTTCGGGGGAGAGGAAGGAGAGATCATGCCATCGGGTATTATAAATGAACGTGAGGCAATCCTGCTGTTCAGCGCCGGGCAAAACCGTCATCGGGCTGTTCCCCTGTCTCTGGTTGCCCGGCTTGAGGAAATTGACGTTAAGGATATCGAGTCATCAGATGGCAAACCGGTCTATCAGTATCGGGGCCGCCTGATGCCGCTGGTCAATCTTGACAGCAGCCGGAAATTCAAGGAAGAAGGCCGACAGCCAATTCTAGTCTTTGCCGACGGAGACCGGACAATGGGTATCGCCGTTGATGAGATTGTCGATATTCTTGAGGATAAAATTGATATCGAGCTTTCCTCGGAAATTGACGGTCAGGTGGGCACCGCAGTCATTGACGGCAATGCCACGGAAATTATTGATGTGGCCTATTATATTGAAAAGGCCTTTGGCACGCTGGGGTCATCCAGCACTTCCGGCCATACCAGCACGCAGAATATGCCTGAGATCCTGTTGATTGATGACAGTAAATTCTTCCTCAATATGATAAGGCCGCTCCTGTCGGCGGCGGGGTATAAAATTACGGCGGTGGACAGCGCGGCAGCCGCCCTCGCTCTTCGGGAGAAAGGCAATGATTTTGATATTATCGTCAGCGATATAGAAATGCCCGATATGGACGGATTCAGTTTTGCTGAAGAGGTCCGGTCTGGCGGAATCTGGCAGACAACGCCGATGATTGCCCTGTCATCCCATCATACACCGAAAGATTTTGCCCGGGGCCGGGAGGTCGGATTTGATGATTATGTGGTCAAACTTGAACGCGATACCCTGATGACCACCATCATGGACCAGATCAACAGAAAACAGAATGCAGCATAGATATATTGGAAAAGGGAAAGACAATGGAAAATGAAAACAGAGATTTTGTGACATTTCGGCTATCCGGACAGTTATGCGGCATTCCGGTTCTGTCGGTGCATGATGTTTTGTCTGAACAGGCAATCACCGCCGTCCCGCTGGCCCCGCCTGCTGTTGCCGGGGTGCTTAATCTGCGCGGTCGTATCGTAACCGCGATAGATTTACGCAAACGTCTGGGACTTGAGGACCAGAAAGAGAATAGTGAAAATATGAGCATTGTCGTTGAATATGAGGAGGAGCCCTACAGCCTTCTGATTGATTCTGTCGGGGATGTCATGTCATTTCCGGAAGAGTCATTTGAACGCAATCCTGTGACGCTGGATGTCTGCTGGCAGGAGGTATCCGGCGGTATCTTTCGTCTGGAGGGAGAATTGCTGGTTATTCTTGATGTGGAAAAATTGTTGAATTTTGAGAGAAGCCAGGCTGTGGCGGCCTGATCAAACAATATTTATGTAATGATGATATAAGACTAAATTCGGTTCGGAGATAAAAAATGAAATCCTGTCTTGTGGTTGATGACTCAAAAGTTATCAGAAAAGTGGCGCGACGTATTCTGGAGGAACTTGACTTTGACATTCGTGAGGCCGTCGATGGTCAGGATGCTCTGGATTCATGCCATGAGACTCTGCCGGATGTTGTTCTTCTGGACTGGAATATGCCGGTGATGAACGGTCTTGATTTCCTGAAAAACCTGAGGGCTTCTGATGGGGGTGACAAGCCGGTGGTGGTGTTCTGTACGACTGAAAATGATATGAGCCATATCAGCGCGGCGATTTCCGCCGGGGCCGACGAATATATCATGAAACCATTTGACCGTGAAATCATTGAAGCAAAATTTTCTCAGGTAGGATTAATTTAAGTGAGCAGTATTTCCATAAAAGACAGGGGCAATTCGGCTCGGAATATAAGAAGTGGTCAATATCGGGTTATGATCGTTGACGATTCAGCAGTGATCAGGGGTATGATGTCCCGATGGCTTTCGGAGGACCCCGCCATTCAGATTGTCGGCACAGCGGGCAATGGCAAGATTGCTCTGGACAATATGGCCAGATATGATCCTGAAATTATCATTCTGGATATTGAAATGCCGGTCATGGACGGATTGACGGCCCTGCCGGAATTCTTCAAGATAAACCCGAAAGTTAAAGTTTTGATGGCCTCAACCCTGACCAAACGCAATGCGGAAATCAGCATGAAAGCCCTGTCCCTTGGCGCTTCTGACTATGTTTCCAAGCCGGAAAGCAACCGTGATATTGCCTCATCAATGAGCTTTCAGGAAGAAATCATCAGCAAGGTTATAAATATTGCCGCCGCCAGCAGGCTGCGCAATGGCGGCAAAATTTTCCGGGGCAAGACAACGCTGGTCAAAAAGGACCTCATGCCGGTCGGGAATGTTGGTAAAACGCCGGAAAAACGTCGCTTTTCACCGGGCAAAGTCTCAATATTGGCCATTGGCAGTTCTACCGGCGGACCACAGGCCCTGCTGGCAGTTCTCAGAGATCTGGGGTCGGCAGATGTTCCGGTGATCATCACCCAGCATATGCCGCCAACTTTTACCGCCATTCTGGCAAAGCACCTGACCAGCGCCACCAGATTTGACTGCAAGGAAGCCGAAGACGGCGATATACTGGAAAAAGGCAAGGTCTATCTGGCCCCCGGCGACTATCATATGACGGTGGTGAAGAAGTCCGGACAGGATGTTATCTCGCTCAATCAGGGACCACAGGAAAATTTCTGCCGCCCGTCCGTTGAGCCGATGTTCAGGAGTGTGACAGAATTATATGGCGCAAAAGTATTCGCCGTCATATTGACCGGCATGGGCCATGATGGTCTTGAGGCCAGCCGCAAGCTGGTGGCCGCCGGGGGTAACCTGATCGCCCAGGATGAAAAATCCAGTGTCGTCTGGGGCATGCCGGGGGCAGTCAGCACAGCGGGTCTGTGCAGTGGAATATATCCGCTTGATGAAATTGGCGGGAAAATCAAAGAAAAACTGATGGGACTGGCATCATGAGAAAAGAAGATTTTGAGCTGCTGAGCAAGATCCTGAAGGAAAGGTCGGGCCTGGTCTTGTCGGAAAACAAGGTTTATCTTCTGGAGAGCCGCCTGACCCCGATTGCCCGCAAGAAAGGCATGGAAACACTGGATGATCTGATTAACGAGGTCAGGCTGCGGCGCAAGGAGGATTTACTGCGCGAGATCACCGATGCGATGACCACCAATGAATCCTTCTTTTTCCGCGACAGCACCCCGTTTGATCTTTTCAAGGCGGATGTCCTGCCGGGTCTGTTGAAGGCACGGGCAAATGCCAGAAGAATCCGTATCTGGTGTGCGGCGGCCTCAACCGGGCAGGAGCCTTATTCCCTGGCCATGATATTGAGTGAGATGGAGACCCAGCTGGCGGGCTGGAATATTGAAATTATCGGCACCGATCTGTCAAAGGATGTTCTGGACAAGGCCCGGGCCGGTGTATATTCACAGTTTGAAGTTCAAAGGGGCCTGCCGATCAAACTGTTGATGAAATATTTTACCCAGGCCGGCGAGATGTGGCAGATTTCCGAAAAAATCCGTAAAATGGTGACCTACAGACCGTTTAATCTGCTGGACAGCTTTCGCTCCCTTGGCACTTTTGATGTGGTATTTTGCCGGAATGTGTTGATTTATTTCCATCAGGATACCAAGAGCGACGTGCTGGAACGTCTGCGGGGACAGATGGCCGAAGATGGAACATTATTCCTCGGCGCCGCAGAAACCGTTCTTGGATTAACCGAAAAATTCAAACCCGTATCCGGTAAACGCGGCATGTATATGACCGCTGATCATGCAGGTCAACTGCGTAAGGTGGGATAAATATATTTGTTAATTTCGTTACAGAAAAGGCCACACCGGATAATCGGTGTGGCCTTTCTGTGTTGGTAAATTTTTATATTTACCGGAGATTCTTTTGACAGCGTTAACTGGCGACGGCAACGTCATCTGTGTTTTCCGGATCACGCAGCACATAGCCCCGTCCCCAGACGGTTTCAATATAATTTTCGCCGCAGATCGCCATCAGCTTTTTGCGTAATTTGCAGATAAAAACATCAATGATTTTCAGTTCCGGCTCATCCATGCCGCCGTAAAGGTGATTAAGGAACATTTCCTTGGTCAGCGTCGTGCTTTTACGCAGGGACAGCAGTTCGAGCATGGCATATTCCTTGCCGGTCAGATGGACCCGTTGATTATTGACATCGACGGTCTTTGTATCAAGGTTGACGGAGAGCTTGCCAGTGCGGATAATTGATTCCGCATGGCCCTTGGAGCGCCGGATGATGGCCTGTATCCGTGCCACCAGTTCTTCCTTGTAAAATGGTTTGGTCAGATAATCGTCGGCGCCGTAGCCCAGCCCCTTGACCTTGTTTTCCAGTTCACCCATGCCGGACAGAATAAGAATAGGCGTGGTTACCTTCGACAGGCGCAGCTTCTTCAATACATCATAGCCATGCATATCCGGCAGATTGAGATCCAGCAGGATAATATCATAATCATATAATTTGCCGAGGTCGATGCCTTCTTCACCGAGGTCGGTACAGTAGATGTTAAAGCCTTCGGCTGATAACATTAATTCAATACTTTTGGATGTGGAGGGATCATCTTCTATGAGCAGCACACGCATGTAAATACCTATCATTTTCTAATTATGTTAATATCTAAATTATTACGGTTAACCATTTCCTGTTAACTATTATTAACGTTACTGGTTAACAAAAAGTAACCAGATAAAAAAATCAAGGGGTTTTTCGCGATATTATTAAGGTTAACCGCACTGGAAGCATGCTAATGGCATGTATAACATGTTGAAATATAATAATATTAATGAATATTACCCAATATTTAAGTTAACAGTAAAATAGAGGAAAAATATAACTTTTCTACAGGTTTTCCTGTGATTCCGGCAGATTATCGCGTAATATGGACCAGAAATTAACATGAATCAATCTGGAACCCCATGGATACCTTGAAGGCAGAAATTGACAGACTGCACAGCTGGCGCTTTTATGGCCGGGTTGTCGGTATTCAGGGGCTTCTGGTCGAGGTGGCGGGGGCGCAGCAATCCTTAAGTATCGGCTCACGGGTTAATCTTCTCTCGCGTCAGGATAAAACGGTTCGCTGCGAAGTGGTTGGTTTCAAGGCGGACCGGGCGCTGCTTATGCCCTATTCCATGCTTGAGGGGGTCGGGGTCGGCTGTCAGGCCTATGTCGGCGGCGAAACCCCGGTGGTTCATCCCTCTGCCAAATGGCTCGGACGGGTGGTGAATGCCATGGGTGAGCCGATTGACGGCAAGGGGCCGGTCCAGCCGGGCGGCGAGGCCTATCCGCTCCGTGCCCAGCCGCCACCGGCTCATCTGCGTCAGCGGGTCGGCGACAAGATTGATCTCGGTGTGCGGGCGCTCAATACATTTGTCACCTGTTGCAAGGGACAGCGTATGGGAATATTTTCCGGCTCCGGCGTCGGCAAATCCATTCTGCTGTCGATGTTCGCCCGCTATGCGCGCTCGGATGTTTCGGTGATCGGTCTTATCGGCGAACGGGGGCGCGAGGTTCAGGAATTTATCGAGGATGATCTGGGCGAAGAAGGCCTTGCCCGCAGTGTGGTGGTGGTGGCGACCTCCGATGAAACCGCCCTGATGCGGCGGCAGGCGGCTTATCTTACCCTGACCATCAGTGAATATTTCCGCGACCTGGGCCATGATGTGCTGTGCCTGATGGACAGCGTGACCCGTTTTGCCATGGCCCAGCGTGAAATCGGCCTTGCGGGGGGGGAGCCACCGGCCAGCAAAGGCTATACCCCGACAGTATTTGCCGAACTGCCAAGGCTGCTGGAGCGGGCCGGCCCCGGTATCGACCGGGGGTCGATCACCGGTCTGTTTGCGGTTCTGGTTGAGGGCGACGATCATAACGAGCCAATTTCGGATGCGGTCCGGGGCATACTGGACGGCCATATTGTGCTTGACCGGGCGATCGCCGAACGGGGCCGCTTTCCGGCGATTAACATTCTGCGCTCTATTTCGCGCACCATGCCGGGATGCAATAATAATGAACAAAATGATCTTTTGGTTACGGCTCGTAAATATTTGGCAGACTATAATGACATGGAAGAGATGATTCGCCTTGGCGCCTATCGCCCCGGGGCCAACCGGGAAGTTGACGCGGCAATTCATTTCTATCCTGCCCTTGAAGAATTCATGGCGCAGAAAAAGGACGAAAGCAGCAGTCTGGCGCAGGGCTATGAAGAGCTTGCCCGGATATTACAGGACGGCCCGCCAGGAGAAGCCGCGGACGGATAAATAACAGTTAAAACGGGATATATGTATAATGAGTGACAAGGGCATGACAGGCATGATCCGTCTGCATAAATGGCAGCTGGATGAGAAGCGCCGCGATATGGTGTCGCTTGAGAAAATGAAGCAGGAGTTCCTGCAGAATCTTGCCGATCTGGAGGAGGAACTGGCGGCAGAGCAAAAGCATGTAGCCGCGTCCCCCGTTGTCAGTATTGCCTATGCGGGCTATGCCCAGCAGGTTATCGTCCGGCGGGCCAATATAGAAAATTCCATTGTCGAGATTGAGGCTTCCATAGAAAATATGAAAGACCAGGTGGCAGAGGCCTTCAGGGAATTGAAGAAATACGAAGTTGTCGAACAGCGCAAACTGGACCGCAAAAAGGCCGATCTTAACCAGCGCGAGCAGGATGACCTTGACGAGCTGTCCCTCAATATCCACCGCCGCCGTCAGCAGACGGGGTAGCAAGGCCCCACCTCGAAAATAATATACTTGACTAAAAACAAACAAATAAAAATATTTAACATATCAAGAGTGTAAAGATTTCCGACAATATTGTCTCGTTCTGGCACGGATTACGGAGTCAGCTTCAGGGCGGGCAGGCGGCTTAACAGGGCGTCATCCTGCCAGTTGGGCTGACGGTCTTCCATGGTGACGAGAACTGTCTGGCCAAATTTATTCTGCTGTTGTTTCAGGGTGATTTCGATCCATTTCGGGATAATCTGATCCATGATATCTTCAAGAATGCTGTGGGCCAGTGCTTCCACCTTGCTGCCGTCCCGGGTAACCATGGTGCCGAGATAGGCTGCCAGCCCCTTGTGGTCGAGCAACAGCTTGTCCGGGAAATAACGCAATCCGAGCAGAAATATCTGCTTATCCAGCGTGATTTCCTGAAGGACCGAAACGCAACAGGCCTTGCTCTTGTATGGATTTGGCGTTGTGTGAAGATTTTTTTTCAAGTGATTATCCATGGTTATTATTTTGTTATACCCCCGTCATATGAATTCTCTGATTAATGATATTACGGACCGAAAGGTCAGGGGCGCTATTATCCCTGAATTGCAGATCGCCGCGATAGCCGCTGATATCAAGCGCGGTGGTGAACATATCAGTCATGCTGGCCTTCATGGCCGGGGGCAGTTTAATCCCGGCCCGGATGATGATATTGAGCTTTTGATCTTTTAACAGACCATCGAGCTGGATCTGGCCGAACTGGCTGAGGTCAAGTTCGACGATGAAGCGGGTCGTCTTGTCCCGGTCTTCCCCCTCCCTATCGGCGCCATTTTCACCATCGGGCCTGTCATCCCGCACCTGCCGGGTCAGAATCGGGATGGCCGTGACATCGCCGCCGATATGGAGCGGCAACAGCGCCGGACGCCAGTCATTCGGCGTGGTCGTTGTGGTGCCGAGCCGGAAGATGCGCTGCATGTCATTATCGAGCTTTTGCAGTAATTTTTCCTGCCCGGCCTGTTCAAGACGCCGGGTGACATCCGGCCCGAGCCAGATTCTCGCAGGTGTTTTCGCCCCGATGGCGGCAAGGAAAAAAATCATGCCGGTGGTCATTCGGGCCGGATTTTCGATACCGGGCAGCCGGTTATTCAGGCTTTGGGCCATGCTGCTGCCCCCGACGGACAGGACCGATAGAATCTGGCTCAGGGACTGCCAGTTTTGGATGAAAGTTTCCAGCGGCTGCGGCGGCAGTTCTGCCGGTGCGGCGGGCGGCAAACCGGGCCGGGTCACCGGGGGCGTGGCTATGGCCTGGTCGGCAGGCCGGTTTTCCGGCGCCGGGATATTCTGACGCGCAGCAATATCATCCCCGGTTGAGGCGACCCTTGATCCGGTCTGCACCGGTCTTTCGGGCAGGGAGAAATTTATCACTGTTCCGGCTTTAAGCTCGACCGGACTCTGGAATTTGATGATGGAAACCGGTGTCGCGACATAAAGGGTTTTATGGTCATTTCCCGATTCGGGCCCCGATCCGGGCCGGGCGGATGACGCGGGGCTGTAGCGGTTGGGATAGAGAGGATTTGATTTTGCGGCTGCGGCAGTCGTTAAATTGGCTTTCCCGGGTATTTCCGGCAGGATATTTTGTCCCGGGGTGATAATAATGCCGGAAAATTCAGCCCGGGCGACCTTGACCTGTCGGGGGGATTTCGCCACGGGGGGCTGTTCTGTAACATCAATTTTTGTTGGCGGGGCCTCGGCAGGGCGGCTGTCAGGAATTGCGACCGAGTCTATATGCAGGGTAAAATTACGCCCGGTCCTGAGTGCCATCAGCGGCGAAACAGGCCCGAGCTGCTGACGGATTATTTCGGGAAGGGTATCCGGGGCTGCGGGGAAAGTCTTGATAACGGTTGCCAGCATATTTTTATTGAGCAGGCCCTGAATATCCCTGACCGGCGGCAGGCTTTCCCCGGGGGCTGCCGGTCCTGTGCCCGTCTGTATTAGCCCCTGTGTTGTCTGACCCTGTGTCTGCTCCTGTGTCTGCTCTTGGGCGATCAGGGCATTTCCGGCAATGGCTGTGCGGACGATGGCCGGGCGGTTTTCCTGTGGCAACGCCTTTTCATACAGGGTGTAATTGGTTGTGGCAGCAGGCAGGGGAAGTCCGGCAAGTTTGCTGGCACTTTCCCGGGCAATATTTTCCGCCCGGAAAACGGCAGTTGTCTGGTAGGATATTTTCTGCTGTTCAAGGGGCAGATGTTCCCGACCGGCAGTCGGACGCGGCCTTGGCGGGCCATTCCCGAGGCTGGTCAGTTCCAGCGTCACGGCAAGTGATATGGCGCTTTTGGCCGCCGGGTCATGAAATATCAGCCGGGCATCAATCTGCCGGTCCACTTTTAAAATCTTTATTTCCAATGTGGCATCCCGGGGGATTCTTTCAATTTTCGGCTGCTCTTTTGGATCATATGTGACGGTATATGTTCCACTTTCAGAGGCGATCAGCGGACGGCCCTGGCCATCAATCCCAAGATATTCCGCCGTGATCCGGCCTCCGGCCTCAAGGCTGGACAGGCTGGTGGAGATGGTGACGGCTGTCTCGTGGACGGCAGCTTTTTCCGGTGTTTCCGTGGTCTTTTCTGGCGGCGGGGTCTTGTTGTCGCCGGATTTCTGTTCGGCGGAACTGTCATCGGATGTGGTTGATGCCCGGGTTACCCGGGTCGCCGCTTCGCCGGTTTGACGGGGAATATGTGAAGGGGCATCAATATCGCTCATGGGACCATATTACACCTTTTTGGCAATTTCCGCCATATCTTCCCCGGCGCGGGATTTCGGGTGGCGCTGCAACAGTGGTTTCTGGTGGCGGATGGCATCGGTGACATGACTGTCCCGGTGCACCGACCCCAGATAGTCCGGGGTGAATCTGAGGAAATTCTCACAGACTTTTTTAAGGCTCTGATAGATTTTTTTGCCTTCATGGCGGTCTTCGGCCATGTTGACGAGAATGGCCAGATTGAGGTTCCGGTCGCGCATATGGTTCATTTTGATGAAGGCATAGGCATCGGTCAGTGACGTCGGGTCGGCGGTTACCACAACGATAATCCGGTCGGCAGTTTCACATAATGTCATGACCGAGGTTTCAACCCCGGCCCCGAGATCCAGAACCGTCAGGTCATACTGGTGTGACAGCAGGCTCAGGTCGCGGTTAAGCGCCGTGAGCTTTTCCCTTTTCAGCGAGGCCAGGGTTCCGGAACCGGACTGGCCGGAGATAATGTCAAAGCTGCCCGGCCCGTTGTCAAAGCGCGTGATGGCCTGCTCAAGCGGGATTGCTCCTGACAGCACCTGCCCGAGATCAGTTTCCGGAACAAGGCCAAGCTGAATATCAACATTGGCGAGGCCGAGATCACCGTCAAACAGCAACACGCGTTTGCCCTGTGCGGCAAACAGATGGCACAGGGTGGTCGAGACCCAGGTCTTGCCAACCCCGCCTTTGCCCGAGGCAATGGTGATAATTTTTGAGGAGATTGTCTCAGGGGAGGTCATGGTGTGTTACCTTCATCATCTTCTATATCTTCTTGTGGCGGCATGAAAGGCCTGCGGTCATCAATCCGGATCAGCAGCCGGGACAGGCTCAGCGCATCAATATGCTCGATCCCCTTGGCGAGATAGGGGGTAATGCCAACCCCGGCAAAGGCAAGGTCCATGGCGGCGGCAGTAGCGAGCAGGCTGCCATAGCGCCGGGCGACATCAAGCCGGGTGGCGATAAATCTTCTGACCCCGAGACCGGCATAGGTTTCGGCAATCTCCCGCGCCTCCAGGATATCGGTCCCGGCGGCAATCACCAGCAGGGGTTCAACATCGCAGACCCGGGTGAAGTGATGCAGATCGGCCATTTCATCGCTGTTGAGAGGATTATATCCCATCGTATCAATGATCACCAGCTCATCAGGCTGTCTGCCGGTGTCAATCGCCGGGGCCAGCAGGTCAGGCTCTGCCGCCTCAATCAGCGGAACTTTCAGAATTTCTGCATAGCCTTCAAGCTGCGCCGTGCCGCCGGTGCGGATGGTATCACTGTTGATCAGGCGTACCGCCCGCCCCGATAGCACTGCCTGACTGGCAAGTTTGGCCGCCGTGACAGTCTTGCCGACGCCGGGCGGACCGACCAGCATCAGGGGCCGCTTTTGGTAATCATTATTGATCGGACTGAAATGGAACATGACGTCAAGGGCCTTTGCCAGCGCGGTGATATTCCTGTCCTCATCAAAAGAGGCCGCAGTTTCGATTATTCGTTTCATCAGGGCCTTTTCAAGGCCATGATGGCCGAGGAAATGGGGCAGGTCGAGGGACTGGGCGTAATCCTCCTGCTCCAGCTCTTTCAGGGTTTTCTGTACGGCGGCGGGTTTTGGTCGGGGCTTCCGGGCCTTGCGCGGGGTGATTTTGGCGGCAGGGATTTCCATGGCCGCCGTTACCTTGACCTTGCCACCCTCCTCGGTGGAACTGATGATGATGGCATCGTCCCCCAGGGCTTCCCGAACCCCGGCAAGGGCGGCCTTCATACTATCGCCAGTGAATATCTTTAACCGCATGGTTTTCCCTAGATCTGTCCGAGCGTTCTGATTTTAACCTTTGGATGGACCTCATTCTGGGACATCACCACGGTCGCGGGCCGGAAGCGTTCAATGATTGAGCGCACATAGGGCCGGATCATCGGGCTGGTCAGCAGAACCGGCAATTCCCCGGCATGGGCCTGATCCTCGAACGTCATGCGGACCAGCCCGATAAATTCCTGCAACTGGCTCGGCGGCATGGCGAGCTGTTTCTCCTCGCCGCCGCCAACGAGGCTGTCAATAAAGGCCTGCTCCCATTCCGGGGACAGGCTGATCAGCGGGATAACGCCGTCCTGATCGGCATTTTCATAACTGATCTGCCGGGCAAGGCGGGTCCGGGCATGTTCGGTGATCATGACGATATTCTGGGTATAGCCACAGGCCTCGGCAATGCCTTCGAGAATTGTTGGCAGGTCACGGATTGACACCCGCTCGCTCAGCAGATTTTGCAGAACCCGCTGGACCCCGCTCTGGGTAATCAGGGTCGGCACAAGATCGGCGATCAGCTTCTGATGCTCGGCCGCCAGATCATCCAGCAGTTTCTTTACCTCGGCATAGGACAGCAGTTCCGGCATGTTATCCTTGATGACCTCGGTAATATGGGTGGTGATGACGGTTGCGGCATCCACCACGGTATAGCCGCGAAAGGAGGCTTCCTCCTTCATGCTTTTATCAATCCATTTGGCGGGCAGCTGGAAGGCGGGTTCCAGAGTATCTTCCCCCGGCAGGGCCACCGGCTCGCCGCGCGGGTCCATCACCAGCAGCATATTGGGTTGAATCTCGCCGCCGCCGGCATCGGTTTCCTTCAGCCGGATAACATAATTATTGGCTGGAAGCTGCATATTATCGAGAATCCGCACCGACGGCATGACAAATCCCATATCGGTCGCCAGCTGTCGGCGCAGGGCCTTGATCTGATCGGTCAGGCGAATGCCGCTGTCATCATTGATCAGCGGCAGCAGACCATAGCCCAGTTCGAGCCGGATCGGGTCAATCACCAGCGCCGTGGTGATTGGTTCTTCCACCGGCTCAATCTGCTTTTCTTCGTCATCTACGGCCTTCAGTCTGGCTTCTTCCTTCCTGTCTTGTTGTCTGCCGAGGGCTATGGTTGCCACCCCGAGCAGGGCGGCAAGGGTGGCGAAGGGCAGAAAGGGAATGCCGGGCAACAGGGACAGAACAATAAGCAGGCCCGAACTGACCCCGAGGGCGCGGGGATAATTGCTGATCTGTTTAAACAGGGCCTGATCGGTGCGGCCCGACAGTCCGGCCTTGGTTACCAGCAGGCCGGCGGCGGTCGAAATGATCAGGGCGGGAATCTGGCTGACCAGACCGTCGCCCACCGTGAGCAGGGTATAGGTATTGGCCGCATCACCAAAACTCATCCCCTTTTGCGCTACGCCGATAATCATCCCGGCAATGATATTGATAAAGGTAATCAACAGTCCGGCAACGGCATCCCCCCGGACATATTTGGCCGCCCCGTCCATGGCCCCGAAAAAGGTGCTTTCATCCTCCAGATTCTTGCGCCGGGTCCGGGCAGAATTTTCGTCAATCAGGCCTGATGAAAGATCGGCATCAATCGCCATCTGTTTTCCGGGCATGGCGTCAAGGGAGAATCTGGCGGCAACCTCGGCGATACGGCCACTGCCCTTGGTGATCACCATGAAATTAATGATCAGCAATACCGAAAAGACGATAATGCCGATGACAAAATTGCCGCCCATAACAAAATTGCCAAAGGCTTCGATCACATGCCCTGCCGCTGACGGGCCGGTATGACCATTGGACAGGATCAGCCGGGTCGAGGCCACATTAAGCGCCAGCCGCAACATGGTGGCGAGCAGCAGGACGGTGGGAAAAGAGTTGAATTCCAGCGGAGTCTGGATAAACAGGGCGGTCATCAGAACCATGACCGAAAAGGTAAAGGAAATTGCCAGCGATATATCCAGCAACCAGGTCGGCATCGGCAGAAACAGGATGGTCAGAATCATCACAACGCCGACGGCCATGACAATATCGGACCGATTGGCAATATTTGCCATCAAGCCTGTTGTGCCGGACGGGTTATCGGGAACTGTATCGCTCATAAGCCGGGGTTATCTTATTCTGTTTCAAGTCGATGTTTCTGTTGCATAATTTTATAAAGTAATTTTATAAAGTTGGGGCAGGCGGCGTTCCGGGGCCGGGAACAGTCACGCCGTCCGACATATAGATATTAAGTTTGTTGCGTAATGTCCGTATTGAAATACCCAGAATATTGGCGGCATGGGTACGGTTGCCCAGACAATGTTTCAGGGTATCAATGATCAGGTCCTTTTCCACATCGGCCACGGTCCGCCCGATTAGCGAGGCGGCGGCAAGCGGTTCGGTTCCCTCGGGGGTCTGTCCATTGTCAAAGGAGGCCGCACCGGACTGGATTTCCATATGGGGTCGGCCATCGGGCAGGACGATGTCAGACGCATTGATCGTATCACCTATGGTCAGCAGAACCGCCCGGTGCAGGGTATTTTCCAGTTCGCGCACATTGCCGGGCCATTGGTGATTGATCAGCACCTTCATGGCCCCGTCAGAGATTTTTTTGTGGGGCAGGCCGTTGAATTCGGCATATTTGACAGCAAAATGTTTGCACAGCACCCGAATATCCTCGGGCCGGTCTTTCAGGCGGGGAATATTCAGGTTAACCACATTAAGCCGGAACAGCAGGTCTTCCCGGAAGC
>JALUWZ010000172.1 GCA_027019205.1 Emcibacter sp. | reverse complement strand
TTTGCCCTTATAGGTTACCACAAGCAGCGCATGGGGGACATTGAGGCTGGTATCCTGCACCACGACAATACGCATTTTATCGATATCAAACCCCAGCTCCTTCAGGGACAGATATTTGGCAATGGCGTAATCTTCGCAGTCACCGTCCCGGCTGAAAAACTGCCGGATAGATTCCCAGTAATCCTGCACATGCCAGTTAATAATATCGGTGATATAGGGCGATTTGTTCATATAGCTGTTGATCTCGGCTATTTGCCGGTCCACCGGCTTGTCTTTCAGGAAGGCAAGAAAACTGCGCCAGTCATCCATGGGACATTTCTGATATATTGTCTTGCGGCACCCCTTTCCCGGGGCTGATGATGTCGCCTCAAGATCCTTTTTAATCCGGGCCAGCGCATCATTCCATTTTTTAAAGGCCGACAGATCGGTGCTTCTGGTCTCATGGGTGCCAAACAGACCATTTTCGGCGGAATGTGCCACTGAAAAGGGCAGGCCGAGGATAATTGCAGCAAATATAATATAGTTTAGGAATTTCAGAACCCTGGTCATACTTCTTCTGATCCGGCATATTTAACAGTTTACGACATGACTATATACGAGGTAAGGTTACCAAATGTTAAAAAATACGTAATATTTTACTGTCTGAATGGACCATATATATGAGTTTACGTCCAAATATAGCCGCCATAATTCTGGCCGTGGCAATTATTGTCGGGGCGACGGTTGCGCTGTTTCTGGCGCTGAGATTTGCCCAGTCCGAGGCTGACCGGGACCGCCTGCTGTGGCAGCGGCAGATGGCTGTCGTTATCAACAGCCGTGAGGTCGCGGTGGAAGAATGGCTTGCCGCCCAGCAGAAAGTCATCAGCCAGCTGGCGGAAAACCCTTCCTTGAGAATTTACCTTGGGACGGTTGAGGCCGCAAATAACCCGAAAGACAGCGAAAGCGGGGATCAACTGGCGACGACCGCCTATCTCGAAAACCAGATCAAGGCAACTGCCCTGCAGAATGGCTACGCGATGCCGACAAATCCGGCCTTCAGGGTCAAGGCCAATTTGACCAGCCCGGAAATTTCCGGCATTGCCCTGACCAGTCCCCGGGGGCGGATTATCGTCTCAACCGCCAATATGCCGCCGGTCATCGATACAATCGCCGACTATCTCAAACAGGGGGCCAAAAATGATGTGGCCGTGTTCGGCCCCTGGCCCGGCAGGGAGGGGACGGCCACTATCGCCTTTATCGCCCCGGTTTTCGGGGTTCAGGACGACCGCAGCAGCCCGGCCATCGGCTTTGCCATCGGGATCAAGCCCTTGGGTGACAGCTTTTTTAAGAAACTGGTTCAGCCCGGTGAAATAAGCAGAACAGCCAGAAATTACCTTGTCCGCCAAAACGGGGCAAGCATGGAATATATCTCCCCCCTGCCAAGCCGGAATGGTGACCTCAATCCGCCATTAAGCATTGTTCTTGACGCGGATAATGCCTCGCTTGCTGCGGCCTTTGCGGTGCAGCACGCCGGTATGGACGGTTTCGCTGAACGGGTCAATTATGACGGGCAGAAGGTTCTGGTCACGGGCCGGAAAATCAAGGGAACCGGCTGGGTTCTGGTCCGGACTGTGAACTCGCAGGAAATTATGAGCGGCATAGACTCGCGGAAAAAAACCATTATCTGGATCGCCGGGCTGATTATTATCGCCCTGACCATTTCAATATTGCTGGTCTGGCGCCATGGCGTCTCCGTCCGGGTCAGGAGGGCGGCACAACAGCAGGCGGCCCTCACCCGGAAATATGAAAAGCTCAGCCATTTTCTGCAAATCGTCACCGACAGCCAGCCGACCCTGATCACTGCCGTTGATGAAAAAGGCCGCTATACATTCGCCAATGCGCCCGCCGCCAGAAATGCCGGGATGAGTCCCGAAGACATGATGGGACGAAAGACCGCAACAATAGACGGTCCCCTCGACTCGCCGAAGAGTGAGAGCTATTACCATCAGGTCCTTGAAACATCACAGGCCGTATCCATCGTCGAGAAACTGCCGGATAATGATAAAACGGTCAAATCAGACTATATTCCCCTGCCGGTGGATGACAAAACGGGTGTTCTGATTGTTACCGAGGATATTTCGCCGCTGGTTCAGGAACGCGAACGCCGGGAAAAGGCCCTGAAAAGTCTGGTCAATACCCTGACCATGGTGATTGACAGCCGCGATCCCTACAGCGCCCGCCATTCGGAACGTGTCACCCGGGTGGTACAGGCCATCGCTGACGAAATGGCTGTCGATGACCGGACGCGGGAAACCGCCAATATCGCCGGAACCCTGATGAATCTGGGTAAAATTCTGGTGCCAAGGGAATTGCTGACCCGGCCCGGTGGATTATCGGAAGATGAACTGGCGACCGTCCGCACCAGCATCATGAAAACGGCTGACATGCTGGAAAATGTCGAGTTTGACGGACCGGTGGTCCTGACCCTGCGCCAGATCAGCGCCCATTGGGACGGCTCGGGGTCGCCAAAAGACCTGTGCGGGCAGGATATTCTGTTGTCCGCCCGGATTGTCGCGGTGGCCAATGCCTTTGTTGGCATGTCAAGCGCCCGCGCCCATCGCAGCGGCATGGATATGGCCAGGGCGGTGTTGATGCTGCTGGATGATGCCGACCGGATTTATGACCGCAAGGTAGTGACCGCCCTGATGAATTATCTGGAGAATAAAGACGGTCTGGAAAAATGGCGGGATTTCAGTACCCCGTTGCTTTGACTGCGGCAATTCTACTGACAATATCCTTGTTCTCAATTGCCTGCTGCAGGGCCGACATATCAACATGGGGCAGGGAAAAGGCCTCGCGCCATCCCCGGTGCGGTTCGTAAAGAATGGCCTCCTTCGCCCCGATTGCCGCGACAAGCTCCGGCAATTCTGCCACATCTTCCGGTTCCGAGGCCACAAGCAGGGTCGCGCCCGTGCCTTTCACAACATCCCCCGGCTGGCAGCGGCGGTGCAATCCCTCGCCATAAACCATAATCCTGCTGTCGCCCGGCAGATGCAGCAGATAGCCCAGCATCGGCCCCGGCCCCCTCGGCCCGCCCAGTGACATGCGGATGATCCGCCACGCCAGTGGAAAATTTTTCAGGATAGCCAGAATATGGCGTATCGCCGGCCTGATGCCCGGCGGCAGCAGCGGCATATGCTGCCACGGGAATACCTCAAAGCCCGTCTCCTTATCCAGAGAATATTTCTGTCCCGGGTCTATTTCTCTAAAACTCACCCTGTCAGCCCGGCAATGACCGGTGAGATACTGACAGACTGTTTTCGAACCAATGAGGGTAATATCCTGCCCGCCACCCCCTTTGGCAAGCAGGTCAAGAGTACCGCCAAGATGCTCCGGATGACCATGGGTGATAAAAATAATCAGGGCCGCTTCGACGGGGAAAACCGTCCCCTTCGGCGGATCAATAAAGATATGCGGCCCCTGATCAGACCGGAAAATATCAAAGCCTGACCAGCCGAGATAGGAGATGTTCCAGCTTGAAGAATTCCCCTTCATCACAGACTCCTGCTGTCCTGTCTGGCTACGGCCTTTTTCATCTCGGCATCGGCCTGCCCCAGCGCAAAGAAATTCCGCACCAGCCCCCGGATCATTTTAACATAATGCCATGACCAGTTTGACGGTTTCCACAACCCGACCCGCAGGAAAGCACGCCAGACAACCCTGCCATAGGCATCCCGCATCATCCGGTACAGGTCCTTTGTCGAGGTTCTGGTTGACATTAGAAAATGCTGCAAATCATAAAACTGCCGGTCTTCGGTAATAATATCATCTTTTACCTTACGATGCAGCACGGTTCCCGGCAATGGCGTCAGGGGGGTATATTCGGTCAGAATGATTGCCGGATGCTGTTTGACAAAATTATCAATCCGGGCAAAATCCTTTCTGGTAAAATTATCCTCGACCAGAAAGCCCGCACTCATGCCAATGCCCAGCTCACCGAGGATATTGAGGGCCTCGACATTCTGGCCCTGGTCCACCCGCTTGCCGGTGCGCTTCAGGGCCTCATAATCAAGGGACTCAATCCCCGACATCACCAGTTGCAACCCGGCCCGCGCCCACAGGGCAAACAGCTCGCGGTTTTCAACGATCGAATCGACCCGGGCATAGGTGAAATAGCGTTTCTTTATGCCCGCAGACAGCAGCATATCGGCAAGGCGGAGCATACGGTCCGGGTCATGAAAGGCATGATCATCACATAAATAGATGAACTCCTCCTCCAGCCCGGCAATTTCCTCCAGCAGCAGTTCCGGCGAGCGCGGAATGAAGCCGCCATGGGAATATATCCTCGGTGAACAGAAAACACACGGGAAACTGCAGCCCACCGAACTGCGTACCGCCGCAATTCTTTTTTCCCAGAGATAATAATAGCGTGAGCGATAGCGGCTGGTCAGGCTGCGGTCCGGCATCGGCTGATGGTCCAGGGTCAGGGGCAGAGGCCGACGCGCCGTTGCCACCAGACGATCCCCGTCCCGGATCATCAACCCGGCAATATGGCTATAGGATGTTGCGCCAGAGGCCCGGGCATCACAGATTTCCGCGAATGATTCCGTCCCCTCCCCCTGCACAATCAGGTCAATAAGCGGGTCAAGGAAATCGTCAGGACACACCGTTGGATGATGGCCGCCAACCACCGTCAGACAGTCCGGGGCCGAGAGACGCGTCACCGCCAGCGCCTGTTTGGCGGTTTCAACATGCACGACCTCTGACGTCACCCCGACGATATCCGGTTTGAAATCGACCAGCATCCGGCTCAGGTCCTTTGGCGCCACTTCCATATCAACCAGACGCACCTCATGGCGGTCTTTGATCGTTGCCCCTAAAAGCTCAAGGTTAAGCGGTTCAATCTTTGTCAGGTTTTTAAGGCCGATGGTACGTATCCCGCAGGGGGGATTTATCAATAATACTTTCATGTTTTCACCTGTTTTAAACTATATTGTTGTTCTCTGGTTCCGAGCCAGTCAAGGGTTGCCAGCAGTGTTTCATCCAGCGGCCTGCACTTAAGAGCAAGGTCTCGCCGCGCCAGAGCCGCCGTGAAATACCAGTAACGGCTGCCGAGATGCACCCCCGCTGCCGTGATATTTCCTGCCGGAAATATTTTCTCCATAAGGGCGGCCACCGGCAGCAGCAGCCCGCGCGGCAAAGACAGCCATGGCGGAGGAATCCCGGCCAGACGGGCCACCCGGGCGGTAAAATTCTTCAATGTCAGATTTTCCCCGGAGGCCAGAATATAATGCGGTGCCGGGTCGGGATGGTCCAGCACGGCACCATAGGCCCGGGCAATATCCCGCACATCAACCGGATTTATCCCGCCCTGTGGGCAGACCGGAAGCTGGTGGCAGCGCACCGCATCAACCAGTTCGCTGCTGCCCCGGTTTATATCGCCCGGCCCGAGAACCAGGCTCGGGCTGAGGATAACAACCGGCATCCCCCGCCCCTGCGCGGCCAGTGCCAGTTCATGAGCCTGCCTCTTGGCCTGAATATAGGCCACCGGCACAGTTGACAGATTAAAAGATGCCGTCTCGTCACAGGCCTGATCCGGCCTGTCATCCGACAATGCTGCAACCGCCGAGGTGGTCGAGGTAAATACGGCCCGCTTCAGTCCGGCCTGTTCCACTGCCTCCAGGAAATTTCGCGCACCCGCGACATTAACCCGGTATATTTCTGCCTCGTCCCGTCTGCTGGCAGAAACTTTCCCGGCCATATGGATGGCGGCGTCCATCCCCTGAAACGCCCGGGTCAGCGCCGCAGGATCAGTAATATCTGCCTGACGAAGTTCAATATGATCCGGCAACAGATTACGGGCTGCTGTCCTATTTCTCACAACCGCAACCGGGCTATGACCGGCCTGATAAACCGCAGACAACACATAGCGGCCCAAAAAGCCCGTTGCCCCGGTTATGGCGACAGATTTTCCTGACATCAACTCACTCGGTACACTCTTTAATATATGTAATATTATTAATTTCTAATATGAGTATAGGAGTGATTTCCCGGGATGCAACAGATTTCTTCCAGTTATTTTTTATGACAGGCAGACAGTCGTCCGCTGTCATCGCCCAGACAGAATTCAACCGTCCTGCCGGTGACTTTTTGTCCCTTTTCCATGCCGCCGACAATGAAAAAGCGATGGCCCGCGACCAGCAGACGCCGATGGTCCATACTGGCAAGCCCGAGCCGCCCCACCATCTGCCACTGATCCTTATCAAGTGAATAGGCCATAACGAGGTCGGACGGGGCTGACGGCTTTCCATTGTAACCAATGCCGTTATAATTATAGGGGGTGTCACTGCCCCCGGCGAAGACTATCCAGTCGCCCTGTCCGTGATAGCCGCCCGCCGCCATGCGGTAGCGCGGCCCGCCCGGATGGGGTTTTATCCGCTGCCATTTGATCAGTCGGGGTTTTGCCGGGTCCACCTGCCCGCGAAAACACGCCCCTGTGGCCTGATATTTATGTCTGCCCTGAAAGGCAACAATTTTTTCAACCCCGTCACAGATCACAAAGCGGCTGCCCGATGCGGCCCCGGCATGGCCAAACACCGCCTTGCCGGGATAGGGGGTGGCCTGAAACCATTTCCTGTCCTGTGTATCATAAACCTGGGACAGATTGACATTGCCCGAATTATGCCAGCCGGAAATCAGATAGATATAGCGCCCGGCAATGGTGAAAGACACACTGTCATCAACCGCGACCGGGATTTCCGGGATCAGACTATATGTGTCTTTGCCGGGATTATATTGATAGGCCCGGGCAATGGTCTGCTCCGCACCATCCCGGGCAACGCTGTAGCCGCCAAAGACATAAATTCTGCCGCCAAGCGTGATTGCCGTTGCCGCAAGCTCCCCCGGGCCGCCGGGGACAGGTGATATTCTGTGCCATTTCCCGCCCCCCGGTGACAGGGTAAAGGCAGAGAGGGTTGTATCCTGCCAGCTTTTG
>JALUWZ010000171.1 GCA_027019205.1 Emcibacter sp. | reverse complement strand
GGTCATGGCATACCAGGCGATAGAGTATTTCGGACTGAGGCCGATGGATTTTTCGGCATATTCCCGCGCCAGATCAAGCGGGTCTTCGGCCCGGACGTTATAGCTGAAGCGGTATTCGTCGAGGGTGAGGAAAGCCAGGCCCGCCCAGGCATCCGGGTAATTCGGGTCAAGGCGCACGGCATTTTCCAGACTTTCCCGCGCCTTCAGATGGGTTTCGGGCGACAGCTCGAACAGATAGTCATGAAGCAGCAATACGCTCTCATACGCTTCCATATATTCGGTCGAACTGCGTTTCATATCGACGGCACTGCTGCGCATGACGGCACCATAGGTGTCGCCGATGGTCGCCGCAACCTGGGTGGCGATTTCATCCTGAACATCAATAAGATTATCCGGGGTGAGTTTGCGGTCATAATTTTCCGACCAGATTACCGCGCCATTGGTGGCGTTCAGCAGCCGGGCCGACACCCGTAACTGCTGTCCGGCGCGCCGGATGCTGCCCTCAAGGATAAAGTGAGCCTCAAGCTCGGCACTCAGACGCCTTATATCAACCGCCTTGCCCTTATATTGGTCGGTGGTGCGGCGCGATATGACATAGAGCGACGGACTGAGCGACAGATGATTGATGATTTCTTCGGTAATGCCGTCACAGAAAAGTTCCTGCGAGGCCTCACCGCTCAGATTCTCGAACGGCAGAACCGCAATGGCCGGGCCGGTCGGCGGCGCGGCGGCGGCGGAAATTACCGGGTCCTTTCCTGTAACAGCCGGAGGACCGGACAGGTCGATTTTTGGCGCATAGGACCCTTTGGGCAGGGAGATACGGATCGGGTCATTGTGTCCCTCTTCCATATAATAATGTTCCAGCAGACGTCGGAGTCGCCCGGCCTCGACCCGGACAATGGCGTCGGTCTGCGGGTTGAAATTCTCATCCTTGTCAAAGACAGCAAGGCCGAGACTATAGCCCTTGATCAGATTGGCCCGCCCGCCAAGATATTCTTCCACGACAAATTCGAGAAACCGCTGGATACGGTTCTTGTTTTTAAATGTTTCGCTGGCCAGAATGGACCCGAGCTGCGCCCTGATTTTTTCCGGTGAAGAAGAACTGTCTGATGTCATACAGAATATCTTATATCACGGTCCGGTGACATTCAAGGTCAGCCGCCCAATACGTCTGAAAATATGGCGCGCAACTTGTCAATCAGCTCGGCAATATGATCAGGCTTGAGGATAAAGGGCGGGGCCAGCAGGATATGGCTGCCAAGATTATCCTGCATTGATCCGCCGCCGGGATAGCATATCAACCCGTGGGCCATGGTCGCCTTCATCAGGCGTTTTGTAATATTGTCCTCATCCGGGAAGGGTTGTTTCGTTGTCTTGTCGGCGACAATCTCAAGTCCCCTGAACAGCCCCCTGCCGCGAATATCTCCGATATGGGGATGGTCTGAAAAGGCGGTTTTCAGCTCATTCTGCAACAAATCCCCCCGGGTCCTGACATTGTCGAGCAGTTTTTCATCGTCAATGACATTAACGACCGCAAGTCCCGCCGCACAGGCGCCGGCATGACCGACATAGGTATGGCCGTGGCTGAACCCCCGCCCTGTCGTGACAAAAGTCTCGTGAATATGGTGGCGGGCAATGGTCGCCGCCAGCGGCTGGTAGCCCCCGGCAATCCCCTTGGCCAGAGTGACAATATCCGGCAGGAAATCCTCCTGCTCATGGGCGAAAAATGTTCCGGTGCGTCCGGTGCCGCACATAATTTCGTCAGCAATCAGCAGGATGTCATATTTGTCACAAATCTCGCGAATCCGCCGGAAATAGCCCTTTTCCGCCGGCACAACGCCGAGCGAGGCGCCGACAACCGGTTCGGCAATGAAGGCGGCAATGGTCTCTGCCCCGTGACGACGAATCATCTCTTCCAGAGAGTTTGCCGCCCGGAGCGCATAGTCGGCGCGGCTTTCCCCGGCCTGCCGGTAGCGGTAGGCATAGCAGGGGTCAATGCGCGGCCAGTCGATCAGGAGATCGCCCATGACGCGCCGACGCGGCAGATTGCCGCTGATGGACAGGGTGCCAAGGGTATTGCCGTGATAGCTGTGGGTGCGGCTGATGATTTTTTTCTTTGCCGGCATATCTTTTGCCCGCCAATATTGCCAGGCCATTTTAATCGCGGTTTCATTGGCTTCCGAGCCGCCGGAGGTAAAATAGACCTTGGCCCCGGGGTCGGAGAATTTGGCGGCGAGCTTCTCTGCAAGCTGTTCCTGCGGCGCGTTTGAGAAAAAGGCGGTATGGGCGAAGGCCATGCTACTGATCTGCTGACACAGGCTTTCTACGACCCGGGGATGCTGATGGCCGACACAGGATACTGCCGCCCCGCCGCTCATATCAAGATATTTCCTGCCGGTTTCATCAAAAATATACATGCCTTTGGATTTGGCGGCCCGGGGATAGCTTGCAGTTACGCCCCGATAGAATACTGCTGTCATGATGTCAGATAATCCCTGTTGAAAAATCGGATAGTGATCGTCCTTTGCCCGGCTGTCAAAGCTTTTTGATGATGGACAGAAAAATTACTGCCGCTGCCTGTTTCTGATTTGCCAGCCCCGAGTTCCGGGCTTTGCGATAACGAGTCGCCGCTTCATCAATCTATGGGCGCAAAAGGGGCTTTTTTTTATTTTTTGGCCAGGGAAAGGTTGATTCCTGCCGGTGAAATATCTATAATGATTTTGCTCGAGCACACTAAGGGATGTTTCACCTGATCTGACCCCCAACAGATTCTAGTGAAACATCCCTTTATCCATGTCCCCATTCACGCCTTTTATATTTTGTTGCCAACTGGAGCAAAGGCGGTGTTAATTTCTCTACTTTATATTGTTTCTCGCATGGCGTATATACGACAGATGTGGGTTATACATAGTGCATATGTACTATTTCAGGATGTTTGACTATGAAAATTTTATTGGTGGATGATCATGAGCTATTTCGCGACGGCTTGAAACTTGTCGTGCAGCAAATCAGTGATAATGTTGATATCAGGGAATGTGGAAGCTGTGCAGAAGCCTACCGGATTATCGGCGACAATGAGGGGTTTGACCTGATTCTGCTGGATGTTGATCTCCCGGGAATTTCCGGCATGGAGGGGCTGGAGGAGTTCCGTAACCTTGACCCGTGCGCGCCGATTGTATTTCTGTCCGGCTCGGACGATAGCCAGATGATCAGACGCGCCCTTGATATGGGGGTGATGGGCTATATCCCGAAAACCCTTGGCAGTGAAATTATTATTCAGGCCCTGCAGCTTGTCCTGAAGGGTGGCAGATATATCCCGGACAGTGTGCTGTCGCCAACGGCGCCGCCATTCCGGGACGAAACGGTCCTTACCGGACGACAAAAGGAGATCCTTGCCCTGTTGTCCCGGGGCAAGGCCAATAAAGAAATTGCCAGAATTCTTGATATTACCGATAACACGGTCAGGGTTCATGTCTCGGCAATCTTTCAGGCCCTGAAGGTCAATAATCGCACCGAAGCCGCGCTTGCGGCCCTGAAACGGGGTCTTATTTCGGCCAGCTGACATGGAACAGGCCTTGTTTCCGGACACCAACGGTGACTTCCCCCCATAGCCCGGAGCGGAAAAAAAGATAAAATTTTATAGATTTGCTGTTTATACAAGATGTTATGGCAATAGTTTGATGCTTTTTTTTAATCTTTGTTAATAATCTATGTTTATAAGGTTACCGTAATTTACAGCTCAGAGGCTGTTGATAGTCGTTAACCAACAATGAAAATTAAAGTTAGACTGGAAAAATATGGGGATGCTTGAACGAGAAACATCTTCCAGAGACCTGCTTGCGCTGGCTCAAAATAAATCAGTATCGGCCAGAAAAGAGCTGGTGGAAAATATTTCTGATTTATTTCTGTCGCCCGGGGGCCGGTTGAATGAGCATGAACGCGCCCTGATGAATGATGTCCTGTGCAAACTGGTATCCTCCGTCGAAAAAACCGTGCGCAAGGAGTTGAGCCGGCGCCTGGCGACCATTGATGATATATCCCCCGAACTGGCGGTGATGCTGGCCAGTGAATCGATTGATATTGCCGAACCAATGCTGAATGACAGCGGGGTTCTCAGGGATGAGCAACTGATCGAAATTATTCGTAACCGCACAGATGCCCACCGCATGGCCATCGCCATTCGCGCCCATGTCAGCGAGGATGTCAGCAGCGAGCTGATTGAAAGGGGCAGTGAGGATGTGGTTGAGGCCCTGATTCGTAATGAAAATGCACAACTCTCTGAATTATCAATGAAATATCTGGTGGCGGAATCGCGCAATGTTGACCGGTTTCAGGAACCGCTGTTAAATCGCCATGACCTGCCCCCTGACCTGGCGTATCGCATGTACTGGTGGGTATCCGCCGCCCTCAGACGTAAAATTGTCACTGAATTCAATGTTGATATGGCCAGCTTTGATGATGCTCTTGAAATGGCGACCAAGACGGCAATGCAGAATCATGATTCCGGCAATGGCGTTATGAAGTCGGCCCTTGAGCTGGTCCGGGAACTGGCCGGCAGGGGAGAATTGAATATAAGTTTCCTGCAACGTAGCCTGCGTCAGGAAAAGGTTAATCTGTTTGTTGCCGGGCTGACTGAAATGACTGGCCTGGACAGCAAAATCATCTGGCGATCGATACGGGAAAGAACCGGGGAAAGTCTGGCGATTATTGCCAAATCACTGGAAATGGACCGTGACAGCTTTGCGTCACTGTTTTTGCTGGTTGTGCAATCCCGGTCCGGCGGCAGGGCCAGGACTACAGGGGTGGTAAATTCGATTTTATCATTGTATGATGAGATAAAGGTAAAAAGCGCAAAACTCGCCGTAAGGCACTGGCAGCGGGACTTTGGCTATCAGGATGCGATATTGGCGGTAAGGGATGCTGTGTAACCATGTATGGCGGATATGAAACGACCGGGGCCAGAACAGGCGGAGGGAAGCTGATACCGAAACTCAGGCATCAGACCATTATTCCGCTTGAGATGGTTCAGCGCGTCAGTAACCCGAATGGAAAATATGGCGGAAATTATGACGCCGCCAACAGACCGTTGAGTGTTGCCGGTAAAATTCATAAACTTATTGCCCATATGAGTTTTGATGAAAAGGTTCCTCTCTATATATCGGCAGTTTCCGGCGAACTTGTTTATGTCAATGAAGGCTACCGAAATCTGGTGGCGACCTGTGAATATGCCGGCAAGGCCGGGCCGGGTCATGGCGATAGCCGCCACCTGCCGGCAAGTCTGACGGCAATCCTGAATGAGGTTCAGCTTACCCGGCAAAATGTCTCTGTTGAGGAGACCATAAAAATACATGGTGTTCCCCGGCAATACCGGTCCCGTCATTTTCCGGTCTGTGACGATGATGGTACGGTAATTGCCGTTGGCGGGACTTACGTTGATTACACGGACAAGATACAGATGCTCGGCCATGAAAACCTGATGCAGCAGCGCTTTCGTGATTTTGCCCGGGCGACGTCCGACTGGTATTGGGAAATTGATCGCGATTACAATATCACCTTTGTTTCAGACCGCCTGATGGCAATTACCGGCAAGCCGGGTATCCTTATGCAAGGCAAGCGGTTCGAGGATTTTGGTGAGCTGAAGTCCGGTTTTAATGGCAAGACCATGGGTGCCGAAGGTTTTCTTGATCAGATGAAGCCGTTTCGCGATCAGCTTTTCCTGATCAGAAATTCAGAGGGTGATCTGGTCTATAATCATCTGAGCGGTGTACCGCTGTTCGATTCTGCCAGTGGTGAATTTATGGGCTACCGTGGGGCCGGGACAGATGTTACCGTCAATTATCAGGCGAAGCGCGAAATGCTGGCGGCGCAAAAATCACTGGAACATACTCTTGAGGAACTGACCAACAAGAATATCCAGCTTGATATGGCCTCTGCCCAGTCAGAGGCGGCGCTTGGCGCCAAAAGCGAATTTCTCGCCGCCATGAGTCATGAACTCAGGACGCCGCTGAATGCGATTATCGGCTTTGCCGAGGCGATGAAAATGGAGGTGTTCGGCGAGCTTAACAAACAATATGTCTCCTACAGTCAGGATATCATGTCTGCCGGACAGCATCTGCTGGAACTGATCAATGATGTGCTGGATGTTGCGGTTCTGGAAAGCGGCAAGATTAATCTTGACATGACCGAGGTATCCTTACAGGAAATCGTTAACAAGGCCGTGAATTTGATTATATTGCGGGCCAATCAGAAAAATATTGATATCAGTGCAGTCAGCCTGTCTGAGGATTTCACGGTTTATGTTGATGAACGCCGGGCGATACAGATATTTGTCAATCTGCTGAGCAATGCAGTAAAATTTACCCCGGACAAGGGCCGGATTGGCCTGCGTATTGATCGTCATGATACATCTATCATTGCCGTAACGGTCTGGGATACCGGTATCGGCATTGCGCCGGACCAGCAGAAGCTGGTCTTCGAAAAATTTCATCAGGCCACTGATAATGTCTATTCCCGCAAAGAGGAAGGCACCGGCCTCGGGTTACATATTTCCCAGCATCTTGCCCGTCAGATGGGCGGGGATATTACCCTGAAAAGTGTGGTGAATGAAGGCTCTGAATTTACCGTGACCTTCAGGCTTCGCGGCTGATTATTCTCCAGGACTCCATATTTTTCGAGAGCATCCGTCAGGGGCTGATGCTGTTTCTCATAATGGTGCCAGCGGCCAATGCCGTCGCGGTTAACCGGCCTGCGTAGCTGCTATTCACTGAAGGCCCGGTATGTTTCTGCTGTATCAGGACATCCTGACAGGTGCCCGGGACAGGAGTTGATCAATATCCACTGCCCCGCAACCCCGACTGTTATCGGACCGGTTTGATAAATTTGAATGTCAGGCGGTCACTTTCGCCGATGGCTTTCATCCTGTCATGATCGGCCTTGTCCCCGGCCAGCCGTGGTGGCAGGGTCCAGACGCCTTTCTCATGATCATGATTGTCTTT
>JALUWZ010000170.1 GCA_027019205.1 Emcibacter sp. | reverse complement strand
CACAGCCCCATCGACCATCATCCCGATCCCGATGGCGAGACCCGCCAGCGACATCAGATTGGCCGATAAACCCATCTGGCTCATAAAGATAAAGGCGATCAGCATGGCCAGCGGCAAAGCGGTGATCACCACCAGAGCTGAGCGAAATTCGCCCAAAAAGAGGAAGAGCACAATGGCCACCAGAATGGAGCCTTCGATCAAGGCCCGCTCGGCGGTGCCGACGGCCTTTTCCACCAATTCGGTACGATCATAAATGGGTTTGATCACCATGCCTTCGGGCAAGGCCCCATCAACGATATCGACTTTTTCCTTGACGTTATCGACGACCGCTTTGGCATTTTCACCAATGCGCGACAGGGCCATGCCCAGCACCACTTCTTTGCCATCGCGGGTGACCGCACCAAAGCGCAAGGCCGGGGCCTGAGCAATGATGGCCACATCACGCAAATAAACGGGGGTGCCATCGGCGACCTTGACGACAATATCGCCAATGTCATGTTCGTTTTTGACCAGTCCAAGGCCGCGCACCAGATATTGCTCTGGCCCGCGATCAATATATTGGCCGCCCACCTGACGGTTATTGACCTGCAATGCTTCCATCACTTCGCGAAAACCAAGGTCATATTTGATCAGCTTTAACGGATCAATCTGCACCTGAAACTGGCGCTCTTGACCACCCCAGGACATGACATCGTCAACCCCGGGCGCGGTGCGCAAGATCAGGCGGACATTCCAGTCCTGCACCGTGCGCAAATCCATATCGGTGATATCGGCGTTCAGTTTTTCGTCGGCCCGTTCCAGCGTGTACCAGAACACCTGGCCCAGCCCGGACGTGTTTGGCCCCATTTCCGGGGTGCCATAACCTTCGGGGATGCGGTCGGCCACTTCGGCCAGCCGTTCCATCACCAGACGGCGGGCAAAATAAATGTCCATACTGTCTTCAAAATAAACCGCCACATAAGAGAGGCCAAACAGGCTGACCGAGCGGATTTCCTGCACATCGGGCAGGCCCGCCATGCCGGATTCCACCGGGAAGGTCAGCAATTGTTCCACATCTTCGGCGGCCAGCCCCGGGGATTCGGTGTAAATATTGACCTGCACCGGGGTCACATCGGGAAAGGCGTCAATGGGAATGGTGGTTACGGCGCGCCAGCCC
>JALUWZ010000169.1 GCA_027019205.1 Emcibacter sp. | reverse complement strand
ATACTCAACTCAGTATCCCATAAGTCCTTTGTCAGCGGTCTGAGGCGATCCGTTCGGGTTGCCTTTTTTACTTGATGTGTCACTGCCAATCACGGGCCGAAACAGGAAAAATTTCCGGGGGATATAAAAAAATACTGGCAAAATAGAAGGCTATCTGGGACAATGAGGAAAAGATTGCCCTGTACAAAAGTTTCACTATCAGGGAAAGGGGGATGGGTGACTGATATGTTATATCAGTTCGAGGACTATGTTCTGGATGTTGAGAAACGGCGGCTATTTCGTGACGGAAAGGCGCTGAGCGTTGATTTGCGCGCTATTGACCTGCTGATTATTCTTGTTCAGGCCGCACCGAACTGGGTTGACAAGAATGAGCTGCTGGACCGGCTGTGGCCGGATCAGGAGATTACTGACTGGGCCTTGTCCCGGCTGGTCTCTGACACCCGGAAATTGCTGGGGGATGACGGCGAAAACCAGCGCCTTATAAAAACTGTCCGGGGCCGGGGATTTCAGTTTTCCGAAGGGGTGGAAAAACTGCCCGCTGCCGAAACTAGCCTTCCGGCAGAGGCGGATGATGTCATCCCGGTCTCTGTTAACAGATACGGGCTGTTGAAATATCTGTTGCCGGGGATATTGCTGCTGCTGGCGCTGTATTTCGGGGCAAATTACTTTTTTAGCCGGCCTGCGGACAAACGGGACGTTACCGCCGTGATCAATCTGTCGCCCTCTGAAACCCCGCAGATAACCGATATCCTTGAAGACTGGGCCATGTCCCAGGATGATATGATTTTGATTAAAAACCCGGATCATGACAGAAATACCGGCAATGTAGATCTATTCAAACATTATTGCACGGGTGGTAAATATGGCGGAAAATGTACCCAGCTTATCGCGATCAGAGTACAAAAAAACGGCAAGGCCCTGTCCCTGAATTATCAGGTCATGTCCGACGGGGTCAGGGAAGAGGACAGGGAGTTGATCAGCCCCAACCGGGACTTCCTGATTTCCGCCCTGCGGGACGCGGTGGCGAACAGCATGAACCGTTCATCCGATTATTTTCCCCTGCCCGCGACCATATTCATGCAGAATCCCGATCAGATTTATCAGGATATGTATCAGGTACATATCAATCTTGAAAATACCTATGTGACATTTATGGCCCAGCAACGGCGGCGCGATGAACTGGTCCGGTTGATCACCAAACGGCTGAAGATCAAAAGAACGCAACAATATGAAAAATTCTTCATGACCTATTTTGACCGGATGAACAAGGAAGAAAGATTTATCTTTGACCAGATTCGCGCCATGACCTCGGGAACCCTGTTTCAGTGTAACCGGAATATGCTGACCCTGCTGAACAGCAACCCTGCTTTGATCCGCGAGGTGCCAAAACTGGAGGATGTCCGGAAACATCTGTCTTTCTGGGTCAATAAATACCATAATATATTTATGGGGCGCGACGATATGGGCCTGCTCTATGTCGGGGTTGAGGACGGGGTTCCCTTCCCGTCCGGCATAGACCAGCAGGTTTCCGCCTGGCTTGAGGCCCATCAGCAAAAATAAAACTGCTCTGGTAATCATCCGGCGGGACGTTTATAAAAACAAAATCATTTAATTCACAAGGTTTACAGATATGCGTCTTTCATCCTGCTTTATGCCGACTCTCAGGGAAAATCCGGCAGAGGCACAGATTACCTCACACCGGCTGATGCTGCGTGCCGGATTGATCCGCCAGACCAGCGCCGGGATTTATATCTGGCTGCCGCTCGGCCTTCGGGTGCTGCACAAAATTGAACAGATCGTCCGTGAGGAACAGGACCGGGCCGGGGCGCAGGAAATCCTGATGCCGACCATTCAATCCGCCGAGCTGTGGCAGGAAAGTGGCCGCTATGAGGCCTACGGCAAGGAAATGCTGCGGATCAGCGACCGTCACGGGCGCGAAATGCTGTATGGTCCGACCAATGAGGAAATGGTTGTTGACCTGTTCCGCAATGATATCAAATCCTATAAAGACCTGCCGAAAATGCTCTATCATATCCAGTGGAAATTCCGCGATGAAATCCGGCCACGCTTTGGTATCATGCGGGGCCGTGAATTCCTGATGAAGGATAATTACAGCTTTGACATTGATGCGGAGGCCGGGCGCATTTCCTATAACAAGATGTATGTGGCTTACCTGCGGACCTTTGCCCGTCTCGGGCTGGTGGCGATTCCGGTGCGGGCCGATACCGGGGCAATCGGCGGCGACCTCAGCCATGAATTCCAGATTCTGGCGGAAACCGGCGAAAGCACGCTTTATTATGACAAGGCGATCGAGAAATTTGAACTGGCAACCCTGACCGGCGATATTGACCCGGACAGTATTGAAAAGCTGCAAAGTCTCTATGCGATGGAGGAAGAAAAGCATGACCCGGATAATTGCCCGGTCGCCCCGGAAGACCTGCGTAGCGCAAAGGGCATCGAGGTTGGCCATATATTTTTCTTCGGCACCAAATATTCCGAGCCGATGAATGCCCGGGTTACCGGGCCGGACGGCAAGCTTGTCCCGGTCGAAATGGGGTCCTACGGCATCGGCGTTTCGCGCCTTGTCGGGGCGCTGATCGAGGCCGGACATGATGACAATGGTATCATCTGGCCCGAGGTGGTTGCACCCTATAAAGTTGGCCTGATTAATCTGCGCCTCAAGGACGCGGACTGCACGGCGGCCTGTGATGATCTCTATCACCGGCTGACTGATGCCGGGGTCGAGGTGCTGTATGATGACCGCGATATGGGGGCCGGCGGCAAATTTGCCGATATGGACCTGATCGGCCTGCCGTGGCAGCTGATCGTCGGGCCGCGCGGTCTGAAGGACGGTATGGTGGAGCTGAAATGCCGGGCAAGCGGCGCACGCGAACAGCTCAGCCTCGAAGCCGCCCTCTCCAAGCTCGGGGCATAGGGGATGTTCCGGACATATGAATGGATGGTCGCCCTGCGCTATCTCAAGATCAGAAGCAACGAGGGCTTTGTCACGCTGGTGGCGATTTTTTCCCTGCTCGGCATTGCTATCGGGGTGATGGTGCTGATTGTCACCATGTCGGTGATGAACGGCTTCCGCGAGGAACTGCTGTCCAAGGTGATCGGCTTTAACGGTCATATGCTCTATCAGCCCGCCGGGGGCCGGATGAATGATTATGACGCTGCGGTGGCGCGGCTGAAAAAAATCAACAATGTGGTCAGCGTGCTGCCGATTATCGAGGGCAATGCGCTGGCGACCTTTGGCAGCTTCAGCTCCCCGGCGCTGGTGCGCGGTATCAGACCGGCGGATATTCGCCAGATGCCATTGATTGCCGATAATATCAAGGCGGGATCGCTGGATAATTTCGGCAAGGGCGATAATGATATCGTGATCGGCAAACGGCTTGCCGATAAATATGACCTGGCGACCGGCGACCTGATTACCCTGGTCACACCACGCGGGCGGATCACTCCCTTTGGCACCGTGCCGCGTATCGCGAGCTATCAGATTGTCGCGGTCTTCGAGGTCGGGGAATATAATTATGACACCGGCTATTTCTTCATGCCCCTGAAGCAGGCCCAGAGCTATTTCCAGTATGGTGACAAGGTCGGGGCGCTGGAGATCAGTCTGACCCATCCGGATATGATAACAAAGATGTTCCCGGCGGTTGAGAAAGTCACCCGGACATTGGGGCGTGGCGGGCGGCTGGTGGACTGGCGCATCCTTAACCACAGCTTTTTCAATGCGCTTCAGGTCGAACGCAATGTAATGTTTGTCATCCTGTCCTTCATCATTCTGGTCGCGGTATTCAATATCATTTCCACCATGATTATGATGGTGAAAAACAAGACCCGCGATGTGGCAATCCTGCGCACCATGGGGGTATCGGGCAGCTCTATTATGCGGATATTCTTTATCGTCGGCTCCTGTATCGGGGTGATTGGTACTATTCTCGGCACGCTGGCCGGATTGGCGATTGCCTATAATGTTCAGCCTATCCTTGATTTTATTGAACGTATCACCGGCCTCAGCCTGTGGAATGGCGAGGTGCGCTTCCTGTCCGAGGTCCCGGCGATTGTCGAGGGCCGCGAGGTGATGATTGTGGTGCTTGTCGCGCTGGGTCTGAGCTTCCTTGCGACCCTGTTGCCGGCATGGCGGGCGGCCAAGGTCGATCCGGTGCAGTCGTTACGTTATGAATAGAGCCCGGTGTTATGAATAAGGACTGGTCATGAGCAAAAACATTCTCGAACTGCAGGATATTCACCGTCACTTCATTCAGGGCGGCAAGGACCTGCATATCCTTAAAGGGGCGAATTTCACCATGAAAAAGGCCGAGGTCGTGACCCTTGTCGGCGCGTCCGGCTCCGGCAAATCCACCCTGTTGCAGATTGCCGGACTGCTTGACGGCGAGATCAGCGGCGAGGTGATCATTGATGGCCAGGCCTGTGGCAAACTGTCCGATAACCGCCGCACCCGCATCCGCCGCCATGACGTCGGTTTTATCTATCAGTTTCATCATCTTCTGCCGGAATTTACCGCGCTGGAAAATGTTGTCCTGCCGCAGATTATCGCCGGGAAATCCGGCGGTCGGGCGCGACAGCAGGCCCGGGATATGCTGGAAAAACTCGGCATGGGCCATCGGCTCAGCCACCGACCTTCTGAATTATCGGGCGGCGAGCAGCAGCGGGTCGCCATTGCCCGCGCCCTGATCAACAAGCCGAAAATCCTGCTGGCCGACGAGCCGACCGGCAATCTCGACGAAGCGACCGGCAACGGGGTGATGAATGAGCTGTTGCGCCTGTCGCGGGAAGAAGGCATTTCCGCCCTGATCGCCACCCATAATCAGGAGCTTGCCAAAAAAATGGACCGCTGCATCACCCTGCATAACGGGGTGCTGGGGTAAGGGAAGACTCCAGTCTTGTTCACAGGGGTAAAACAGACCTGAAACAAATGAGTTGATGACGGAAGGGGAGAAATAAAATAATTTCCACGGAATCTCTCAATTAAAGATGCTATATTACATTTGTTCTACATACCCTGATAGTATCGTGAAGGAAAAATAGAAATGTATTGGATATCAATAATATTGGCTTTATCTGTACCAATTGTTTTGATTGGGAGTCTCTGGATTAGAAAAGGTGGGACTGGTGAAAAAACGAAAGGAATAGGATGGCAGTTCATCCGGTTTAATGTCTTAAGTATTTCCATGCCGATTGTAGGTATTTTAGCCTTAAATAATGTACTAACAAGTGAGGCTTCAACAATAATTGCCGCTGCTATGGCTTATTCCTTTGGTAAATCAGACGAAAAAAATAACCAGACCAAAGAAGAAAAATAATGAATGAAATTTCCCCGTGCTGAATTCGTTTCAGCATCCATAGGGCACAAGCGAATATAACATCTCATCTGTGAAAAAACTTGCCGGTTCGGGGCGCGGGCGATAGGGTGGATCATCAATAATATTCAGCGGTAGAAAATGACCATAGCATCCTTTATCCATCTGCGGCTTCATTCGGCCTACTCCATGTCGGAGGGGGCCATTCATGTTAAAAATCTCGGCGCGCTGTGCCGGGCGAATGATATGCCCGCCGTTGCCATCACCGATACAAATAATATGTTCGGGGTGCTTGAGGCGTCGCTCGCCCTGCCGAAATCCGGCATTCAGCCGATCATCGGTTGCAGCCTCGCCATCCGCCATGATGAGGCGGCGCAGGCGGTAAAGGCCCCGGAGCCGGGCAGTCTGGTCTGTCTGGCCCAGACGCTGGCGGGCTATCAGAATTTAATGAAACTGGTCTCGAAAGCCCATCTTGACAGCGCGCCGAGTGAAACGCCGCAGATCAGCCTTGACGATTTTCAGGGCCTGACGGACGGCATTATCTGCCTGACCGGCGGGGCTGAGGGGCCGGTGGGCAAATATCTTCAGACCGGCGGCGTGTCGGCCAGTGACAAGGCTGAAAAAGCCCTGCAGACTCTTATGACGCTCTTTCCCGGCAGGCTCTATATGGAGATACAGCGTCACGGCATGACGGCGGAAAAGACGACCGAGGCGGCCTTTCTTGATCTCGCCTACCGCCATGATATTCCGCTGGTCGCCACCAATCAGGTGTTTTTTGCGACCCGCGACATGTATCAGGCCCATGACGCCCTGCTCTGTATCGCCGGCGGTAATTATGTCGAGCAGACGGAGCGGCGGAAATTGACCCCCGAACATTATTTCAAGTCCGGGCCTGAAATGGCCGAATTGTTTGCCGACCTGCCGGAAGCCATCAGCAACACGGTGGTGATTGCCCATAGATGCGCTTTCAGTGTACCGATCATCGCCCCGATTCTGCCGCGCTATAACAGCGATGAAGGCGAGGACGTCGTGCTGGCCAAAATGGCGCGTGCCGGGCTGGAGCGGCGGCTGGCGGATCATGTGTATAACGGTGAGGCAGATGCGGAAAAGCAAAAGGCGCTCGCCAGACCCTATCATGAGCGGCTTGATTTCGAGCTGGAGGTCATTATCAAAATGGGTTTCCCGGGCTATTTCCTGATCGTTGCGGATTTTATCCAGTGGTCAAAAAGTCAGAATATTCCGGTGGGGCCGGGCCGTGGCTCCGGCGCCGGGTCGGTGGTCGCCTGGGCGTTGATGATTACCGATCTCGACCCGCTGCGCTTCGGCTTGCTGTTTGAGCGCTTTCTCAATCCTGAACGGGTGTCGATGCCCGACTTTGATATTGATTTCTGTCAGGATAAACGCGACCGGGTGATCCGCTATGTCCAGCAGAAATATGGCCATGAACAGGTGGCGCAGATCATCACATTCGGCAAGCTACAGGCCAAGGCGGTGGTGCGCGATGTGGGCCGGGTGCTGCAAATGCCCTATGGTCAGGTTGACCGGCTGTCAAAACTGATCCCGGTCAATCCGGCCAATCCGCCAAGCCTTGCCGAGGCTTTGAACAGTGAACCGAAGCTCAGATATGAGCGCGAAAATGACCCGGCGACCGCCCGACTGATAGATATGGCGCTTCAGCTTGAGGGGCTGTATCGTCATGCCTCGACCCATGCCGCCGGGGTGGTGATTGGCGACCGGCCCCTTGACCGTCTGGTGCCGCTTTACCGTGACCCGCGCTCCGACATGCCG
>JALUWZ010000168.1 GCA_027019205.1 Emcibacter sp. | reverse complement strand
AGCCGCCGGGTCTGATCCTCGGTAAGTTCCGGCATCAGCTTGCGGTCCTGATCCAGCACGCCGACAATATCCGTCAGCAACAACAGACGTTCGGCCCCGACCGCCCCGGCCAGTGCCCCGGCCATGGTATCGGCATTGATATTATAGGTCTCGCCCTTTTCACCAAGGCCGATCGGCGCAATCACCGGAATGATATTGGTATTTTTGAACATTTTGAGGAAATCGGCATTGACCTGTTTGGGATAGCCGACAAAGCCGAGATCCAGTATCTGCTCAATCTGTGAATCCGGGTCTTTGCGGGTCCGGCGCAGGGCTTCGGCAACCACAAGGTTATTATCCTTGCCGCTCAGGCCCACCGCATGACCGCCGACATTATTGATCGCGCCGACAATGGATTTGTTGATATTGCCCGACAGCACCATTTCCACCACTTCGACCGTCGCCTTGTTGGTAACGCGCAGACCGTCAATGAACGAGCTTTCGATTTTAAGCCGCTCCAGCATCCGGCCTATCTGCGGGCCGCCGCCATGCACCACTATCGGATTCATCCCGACCTGTTTCATCAGCACAACGTCATGGGCAAAGCCGAGCGCCAGATCCTCGTCCCCCATGGCATGACCGCCATATTTGATAACAATGGTCCGGCCACTATAGCGCCGCATATAGGGCAGGGCCTCGGTCAATATACCGGCCTTTTTGATCCAGTTTGATTTTTGCTTGTCAAGCACTGATAATTGGTTGTCCGTCATATAACTCTCTAATTCCCGTCAACAAGGTCGGCAATGGTCGCCCTGAGTTCCGCTATCCCGTCATTCTTGACCGCACTGGTTACAATAATATCCGGATGTGCCGCGACATTTTTGGCGATTTCAGCTTTGGTCCTCTCCACCATCTTTTCCTGCTCTGATTTTTTCAGTTTGTCAACTTTTGTCAGTATAATCTGGTAGGAAACCGCACAATCATCCATCATTTTCATAATGTCACGGTCACTGTCCTTGATCCCGTGGCGGCTGTCGACCAGGACAAAGGCCCGGCGCAGGTTGGGCCGACCCTGCAGATAGCTTTTCAGCAACCGGGTCCAGTCCCGAACCAGGCTGCGCGATACTTTGGCATAGCCATAGCCCGGCAGGTCCGAGAGGTAGAGACTATCTCCCAGAGTGAAGAAATTCACCTCCTGGGTGCGGCCCGGTGTGTTGGAGGTCCGGGCCAGTCCTTTTTGATTTGTCAGCGCATTGAGCAGGCTCGACTTGCCGACATTTGACCGCCCGGCAAAGGAAACCTCAACCCGGTCCGCCGGCGGCAGATGTTCCAGCGCGACCACGCCAAGCAGAAATTCCGCCCGACCGGCAAATAACATCCGGCCCCTTTCGATTCTGGCCCGTTCCAGCCTGATCTGTTCGTCTTCGGCTGTCACGTCTTGGTCTTAACCGGTACCGTGTCCGCCCGCCGTATCAGCACCCATTGCTGCAGAATGCCAAGGACATTATTGCATATCCAGTAGATCACAAGGCCGACCGAAAACTGTGACAACATAAAGGTAAAGACAATCGGCATGAACATCATGATCTTGCGCTGCATCGGATCACTGGCTGACGGGTTCATCTGCATCTGCAACCACATGGTAAAGCCCATAATCACCGGCAGAATGCCCAGCGCCAGCATTCCGGTCGGGTGCCACGGGATCAGGCCGAACAGATTGGTGACATACATGGTATCCGGCGCCGACAGGTCCTTGACCCAGCCAAAAAATGGCGCGTGACGCATATCAATGGTGATATAAAGCACCTTGTAGAGGGAAAAGAATACCGGGAATTGCAGGAACATCGGCAGGCATCCCGAAACCGGATTAACCTTTTCCTTCTTATACAGCTCCATGGTCGCCTGTTGCAGCTTGGCCTTGTCATCGGCGTATTTTTCCTTCAGGGCCTGCATCTTGGGCTGCAGGACCTTCATCTTGTTCATTGATTTATAGCCCTTGTTGGCAATCGGGAACAGGGCGAGCTTGACCAGAACGGTCAGCAGCAGGATGGCTACGCCGAAATTACCGGCAAAGGCATAAAGCAGGTCGAGAAGATAGAACATCGGCTTGGTCAGGAAATGGAACATACCCCAGTCAATGGCATAATTGAATTTCTTGATATGAAGCTCGTCAGTATAGCGGTCAAGCAGGGTAACCTTCTTGGCCCCGGCAAACAGGCGGGACTTTTCCGTATGGCTTTCACCAGCTGGTAACAAGGTCCAGTTATGGAAATAATTAACATGGAATTTTTCCGATTTCTTGTCGCCACGCCGATAGATCTCCACATTGAAATTTTCTTTTTTATCCGGGATCAGCGCCACCAGCCAGTATTTATCGGAAATGCCGAGCCAGCTGCTTTCCTCGTTATTGGCAGTGCTTTTGGCGGTTTTCTTCTCATTCTTGCCATCATCGTCCAGATCTTTATAGGTGAATTCCTCAATCCCCTTATCCAGTGACCACATAGGCCCCTGATGGGAAATATAGAAAGACCGGCCCGACGGGCGGCCCGTACGGATAATCCGGCCATATTGGGCCACTTTTACCGTCGCATCCGTCTGATTGGTTACTTTCTGGGTAATGGTAAACATATAATCCCGGTCAAGGGCGATGGTCCGGCTGAACAGAAGACCCGCGCCGTTATCCCATGTCAGCGTAACACTGTCCCCGGCCTCCAGCTCGTCCTTGTTGGCCGTCCAGACAGAATTTTTATCCGGTCCCTTCAGGCCGTCTATTCCCCAGTTAAAATCAACAAAATAGGATTTTTTGGTGCCTTCGGGATTAAGCAGGGCGACATCCGGAGAATCCTTGTCCACGGTTTCCTTGTAATCGGACAGGGTAAGGTCATCAATCCGCGCCCCTTTAAGGGCGATTGAGCCTTTGACATGGGGGCTGATGATGGTGATTCTCTGGCCGGATTTCAGGGCTTCTGCCCGGTCAAGGGCAATCGGCGGGCTATCAGCCGGGCTTTTGCCCTTGACGTCTGTCGGATTGTCGGATGCCGGGCCGAAATCCGGCAGACTATCGTCCTTTTTCGAACCATCTGCTGCCTGTTGCTGCGCGGCCTGTTGCGCCGCCTGCTTTTGCGGCACCTCGTATAAATAACTGTATCCCAGCAGTATAAGCACGGTCAGGACCATGGCGATTATAAAATTACGGTTGTCTTCCATAAACTTCTTCTCTGATTACCTATTCGACGGGACCATCATTGCCGGTCTTGCCATTATATTTATTTTTCACCATGTCTTTTTCCGGTACCGGATCATAGCCATGGCCACCGAAAGGATGACAGCGGCCAATACGCCGGACCGCCATTAACCCGCCCTGAAACGCCCCGAAACGCTCTATCGCCTGCCCGGCATATTCCGAGCAGGTCGGCAGATAGCGACAATTCTTGCCAAGTAACGGCGAAACTGTATATCTATAGACTGTAATCAGCCCTTTCAAGAGCCGGGTGAGGATAATCACTTTTTCATCTTCTCCTCTGGCTCTTTATCCGGTATTTTGCTGTCTTTATCATTATCCCTGCTGTCTTTCAGTCTTCTCAAACACCAGCCGAAATCGCGAATCAGTTGATCAAAGGGCGTATCGGCGCTGGTGTTTCTGGCAATCAGCACATAATCATGACCGGGCCAGCCCTGCCCGGGCAGGATATGGCGCACCACTTCGCGCAGGCGTCTTTTGGCCCGGTTGCGCCTTACCGCATTGCCGACCTTTTTGCTCGCGGTATAGCCGACACGTATTTGACCTGGACCCGGGGCTTGCCCTGCCGGTGTCTCGGCCATCTGAACGACCATACTTTTTGATACCCATTTTGTCCGGGCCGCAGCAATGCGCAGAAAATCACGGCGCTTCTTCAGGACCGAAAGCGTCACTCTGTCTTTTCCGTTAATTTTATCAAGGACTTGAGGCATTATTAAGGTCCAAACGACAAAACCGGCCTCTGGAATACAGGGCCGGTTTCCGGATAATCCTGACCCTTTATCACGGGTCCGGAAAATATCAGGCTGAAAGGCTTTTGCGTCCTTTGGCCCGGCGGGCAGCCAGAACCCGGCGACCACCAACCGTGGCAGACCGTGACCTGAAACCATGCCGACGTTTACGAACCAGAACACTTGGCTGAAATGTGCGTTTCACTGGACGACTCCATTATTATTAAACTTCACCGGGTCCACAGAATCCGGCCTTTGATTACAGTGGCGCTGTATAATGCCATTCCCCGAACAAGTCAATGACCTGTATATAGAAAAAAGATACCCTTGCAGGATTGCTAACGGGGGCATAAAATACCCCCAATAAATAAGATAGAGGGGACATATCCTGTTCATGGCCGGAAAACCGAAATTTTTCTCGATCAGATCCAATTTGTCGGTCCAGCTTCTGCTGCTGACAATATTTTTTGTTCTGCTGGCAGAGATATTTATCTATGTCCCGTCCATCATCAATTTCCGCAAGACCTGGCTTGAACAACGGCTGACCGCCGCCAATATCGCCATATTGGCGATTGAGGCCGCGCCGGACCATATGATCAGCGAAATGCTGTCGCGGGAACTTCTGGATAATGCCCAGGTTGTCGCCATCAGCCTGAAACAAAAAGACCGGCGCCAGCTTGTCCTGAATACTGATCAGCCCCTGAAAATTGCCGCGCGCTATGATCTGCGCCATCCCACTTACTGGGCGCAGATTCGTGACACCATGGAGGTTCTGTTCCGTTTTCACCCGGCGGGCAGCCTGATTCAGGCAACCGGATATGTCAATTTTGCCAAAACCGATGACAGGGCTTCTATCGAGATTACCTTTTACGAGAAATTGCTCTGTGATGACATGCGGAAATTTTCCATCAATGTGATGCTGCTGTCGATCATTATTTCCCTGATCACCGCCGGGCTGGTTTATTTCAGCCTGTCCTGCCTGCTGATTCGTCCGGTTCAGAAAATGACCCGGAGCGTCATGGCCTTCCGCGCCTCGCCCGAGGTGACGACAGAGGATTTATCTGCTGGCGGGCGACAGGATGAAATCGGCATCGTCATGCGCGAACTTGGCACCATGCAGGAGGAGATTCGCAAGGCCCTGATTCAGAAAAAACATCTGGCCCTGCTTGGCGAAAGCGTCAGCAAGATCAATCATGACCTGCGCAACATCCTCTCCAGCGCCCAGATGGTCACCGATCATCTGAGCAGCATTGACAATCCTGTGGTCCAGAAGCTTGCCCCGCGCTTTGTCACCGCCATCGACCGGGCCATAAGATTATGCGAAAATACCCTGAAATATGGCCGGGCCGACATGGAAAAGCCCGGGCTTGCCACCGTTGACCTTGGCAATATCATCGACGAGGTCATCCTGTCTCTCGGGCTTGCCGATATGAAAGATTTGCATTTTCACAGGCAAATCCCGGCGGGCTTCACCATAGAGGCCGACCCGGACCAGATCTTTCGGGTGTTCCTCAACCTGACGCGCAATGCTCTGCAGGCGATGGAGAAATCCGGCGATATTACCCTCACCGCGCGCCGGGAACAGGATCAGACGATCATTGACATCACCGATAACGGCCCCGGCATTCCGGACCGGATCAAGGCGACATTATTCCAGCCCTTCCATGGCAGCGCGACCGACGGTGCCGGGCTGGGCCTTGCCATATCACGGGAAATCATCGAAGCCCATGGCGGCAGTCTCACGCTGACACATTCCGACAGCCATGGCAGTCATTTCACCATCATCCTGCCCTGATATTGCATTAGCGCCGCAGGCTCCACGGACGTTCCCCCCGGCTTCCGGCAACCGTCCTGACCCTGATCCCGCCGCCGTCATGGCCCGGCAGCCACAGGGCATAACCACCATTGTGATAGAAATCCCACCGGTCGATGACCAGCCGGGCCGACGGGCATTTTATATTGACCGGCACCAGACTGATGACCAGTCCGGCATTGTGGCAATCTTCCGGCAGCGCCATCTCGTCCTTCACCAGCGCAATCAGGAGGTCGCCGTCTTCTTTTGCCGGGCGGTAAAGACAGCTCAGCCGGTCACAGGACATCCAGGATTCCGCCGTCCCGTCATAGGTCCATTTTTCGGCCTTTTCCTGCCCGAAACGCTGCGCCCAGCGACGGCGCGCCATCCGCCCGGCCCGCAGGCCCGACAGACTGAGAGCATTATCCGCATTACGCACCCCGATCAACCGCCCGCTATTGTCTATCAAAATATCCGGGCGGCTGGTAAAAAGGGCCATAATAATGCCGATAGCCACCAGCGGAAGGCCGAGATAGCGCCACCGCAGACGCCACAGGGCAAACCATAACGCCCCGAGGATTATCATCACCAGCGACCCCATGCCGATAAAGGGCACAAGGCTGTAGGCCCCCGGGGCATGGGATACCGTTTTGGCGACAAAGATGATCAGCTCAAGCCCCCAGGACATCGGCACCAGCGCCAATATCCCAAGCCCGAATGGTGCCATGACCAGATAGGCGACAATCAGCGGCATCACCCACAGTGCCATGACCGGCATCGCCAGCAGATTGGCCAGCAGACCATATTGCACCAGCTTGTTAAAATGAAACAGGGCAAAGGGGGCAATCGCCAGCTCCGCCACCAGCGTGGTAAATAACATCGTCGCCAGATAGAAAACTGCCCTTTGCCGCCACCCCTGATGGCGGGCGGAAAAATCCATCCAGCGGCCCGCCATGCTTTCATAGGCAACAATCAGGGCCACCACGGCGGCAAAGGACATCTGAAAACTAACCGACAGCAGGGCTTCGGGACTTGCCAGCAAAATCACCATTGCCGCAATCGCCACCAGCCGCAGGGATATCGCCTTGCGGTCCGTCACTATGCCGAGGAAAACAATAAGCACCATAACAAAGGCCCTGACCGTCGGAATCGAGGCCCCGCTTAAATAGAGATAAAGCGCCCCGGCCCCCATGGCGACGATGGCGGCCCATTTGCCGATGGGATAGCGCAGGGTCAGATATTCCGACCGCGACAGCAGAAAGCGGATAAAAAAGAACACGGCGCCGCACAACAGCCCCATATGCAGGCCGGATATCGCCAGCAGATGCGCCAGACCGGAATTACGCATATCAGCCGCGACCTCTGGAGAAATACCATCGCGAAGCCCGGTCACCAGCGCCGCCGCAAGG
>JALUWZ010000167.1 GCA_027019205.1 Emcibacter sp. | reverse complement strand
TTGCCGTCATGGTCCTTGCCATCATCGTCCTTGCCGTCATGGTCCTTGCCATCATGGTCCTTGCCGTCATGGTCCTTACCGTCATGGTCCTTACCATCATCGTCCTTACCGTCATGGTCCTTGCCATCATCGTCCTTGCCATCATCGTCTTTGCCGTCATGGTCTTTACCATCATGGCCTTCGACCCCGTCCACATATAGGTCGTCGGCATTATAGCTTGGCTCGGAAATATGGCCGTCATAGTCAAAGGTCATGGTTTCGCCGGGTGTAATCTCGTAATTGAAACCATAGCCAACCGTGCTGACAGGGCTGCCGATTCCTATGGCCATAACCTGCGCATCCGAGTTTTCAAGCCCGGGCAAGGCTGCCAAAGGCTGGATCGGCTCGCCGCTAACATCATCACCGCCGACTTCACCATATGCCGCTTGCCCCGTCGCGCCCGCCGCTGTGCTGCCCGAGAAGGTATCTCCGCCATCGCCTTTGTCATTATCGACAATTTTTATATCCGCAGGCACCGCCCCTTCATTGACGGTGACTGTAAAATTCCCGTCTCCATCCCGACCGAAAGTTACATCATCGCGTGAATAAAATGATATTTCATAGCTACTCATAACCTTCAATCCTTTGCCTGCGCACACCGATTTCTAAAGCCAGCCATAGCCCAACCCAACCAGATATCAAAAGAATTAGTGTGTAAAATTAAAGACTTAACGGATTATTCAGGGAGATGAACCAATGTTGAATTGGTGAATATTTCATGAAGGCTTGCGCTAAGTGCTGATTGCTGCTAGCAATTTGGCCATGAGAACCCTAATCAGCCCCTGCTATATTTCAATTATCTGCTAACATCTTAGCGGCGGGTTTTTCGTTTCCAATTCGAGTTTGAAATGCTAGGCCTGTCGCGGCAAACCCGCGTCTGGATATCCCTATGATTAAGCTCCACAATACCAAAACCCGCCGTAAAGACTCATTTGTGCCTATCGACCCCGAAAACGTGCGCATGTATGTCTGCGGCCCCACGGTCTATGACCGCGCCCACCTAGGCAACGCCCGCCCCGTGGTGGTGTTTGATGTGCTCTATCGGCTGCTCAAGCATACCTATGGCAAGGTCACCTATGTGCGCAATTTCACCGATGTGGATGATAAAATCAACGCCAAGGCGGCTTCGACTGGCCGC
>JALUWZ010000166.1 GCA_027019205.1 Emcibacter sp. | reverse complement strand
CCGCCATGCTCGGTGACCGCGACCAGAGCATTGACTATGCCAGAAGCTGTTCCCGGCTGCTGGTTCATCTTGACCATTGTCCAAAGCCCGTGGTCGCGGCCCTGAACGGCCTGGCGCTTGGCGGCGGACTGGAACTTGCCACCCGCTGTCAGGCCCTGGTCGCGGTGGACAGTGCCTGGATGCAGCTGCCGGAAGTCACCCTCGGCATTGTCCCCGGAATCGGGGCGATGGTTATCCCCTATCGCCGCTGGCCCAACGCCTCGGCAACCTTTAACCGGATGCTGACCCGGGCGGAAAAGCTGACCGCGAAACAGGCCCGCGACATCGGCATGGTGGCAGAGCTTGTTGAAACGGCAGAGGCGCTGATTCCCGCCGCCGTCCGGCAAGTGATCGCCTTACAGGGCACGGCTCACCATATTGCCGACGCGCCGGTTCAGGTCGCGGATTTCGAGACCACAGACGGCACCGCAGCCACCGGACAGATTTTAAGCCGCGAGATCATCACCATCATTGAAAAGGCGGTCAGGGATGCCGCCGCCGCCCCCTCTCTGGCGGCGGCGCTTGATGTCGGCTATCATGCCTTTGGCGACAGTGCCTGCACCAAAGCGGCAAAAGAGGGTATTTCCGCCTTTCAGGAACGGCGCAAGCCGGATTTCACCACCAGCGGATAGACTTATGACGCCCTGATTCCGCCGAGAATAATATCGCTGTAATATCTGCCGACCTGATCGAGGGACATTTCCCCGTCAGGCCGGTACCAGCTTGACAGGCTGTTGCAAAGTCCGAGGAGTGAATAAACCAGTATGGCGGGCGGGGTATCGGTCCTGATTATCCCCTGGTCTGCGCCGCGCCGGATCAGTTTCGTCCAGAGATTTTCATATTCCTTGAACATATCCCGGAGCCGGATAAATTTCTGCTCCACCTCGTCGCTGCTGTTTTTGCGGACCGCCATCGCCATATGAAGATAGCTCGGGTTGAACTGCTGCAGATGATTTTCGATGGCCCGCCTTATGGCCCGTATACTGTCCGCCTCGGTCGCCATTATTGTCGCAAAATTTGCCATGACGCTGGAAATCTGCGGCTCGATAATATCATAGAGGATGTCATAGCGTCCCGGATAGTAATAATAGAGCGATTCCCGCCGGATGCCGACTGCCCCGGCAATATCGCCGAGTGTCGTCGCCGCAAAGCCCTTTTCGGTAAAAAGTCGGCTGGCTTCCCGTAAAATCCGCTCCCGCCTCTTGAATTTTCTGGGCATTTTAAGACCTTTTTGCTATTTTCCTGCTATTATAGACAGATGGTAATGAATTCACCGGGTAACAGAGGATAAATGATTGTGCCTAAAAAGATAGCCATAGATAATATTTCCGGCAATAATGAAGCCTTTCTGGATGATTTTATCCCCTATGTCATGTACCGGATTACCAACCGGATGAATATGGATTTGCAGGACCGGCTGCGGCCACTGAAAATCAATGTTTCGCGCTGGCGGGTGCTGTGTGCGCTCTATGCCCGCGATGGCCGCAGCATGGGCGAATTATGTGTCTTTACGATGATGGAACAATCCTCGGTCAGCCGGGTGGTGGATTCCATGGAAAAGGAAAAGCTTGTCTTGCGCAAGCTCAGGAAAAAGGATAACCGCTACGTATTGGTCCATCTGACGGAAAAGGGGCGGGAGACCTTTCACAAGGCCTCGATTCCGGCCTTCTCGCGCGAGGATGTGGCGCTGAAGGGATTTTCCGACAGTGACCGCAGGCAGCTTCTCGACCTGTTGAACCGCATGCTGGAAAATATACAAAAACGTCCCGGTCAATAAACAGAACAAGTCACCATAAATATGTCCCAGCCCCTATCGCGTTTTCTGATATGTCAGAACCGGCAGATCCACTTTCTCGAATGGGGTGATCCGGACCGGGAAACGGTGGTTATCTGGCATGGCGTCACCGGCACCTGTCACGACCATGAGGAGCTGGCCGCCCGGCTCTCGCGGGAGTATCATGTGATCTGCCCGGATTCCATCGGCTGCGGCCTGTCCGACTGGACCCATGATAAAAAGAATGATCCGGGACTTGCCGCCTACGCCGCCATGGCCCGCGATCTGCTGCGTCAGCTCGGGGTCCGCTCCGTCCGCTGGATCGGTGCCTCCAAGGGCGGCGGGCTTGGCATCAAGCTTGCCGATATTATGACCGAATGCCCGATCACCCATCTTGTGCTGGATGATGTCGGTCCCGGTTTTCCCGAATGGCTGCGTCAGGCAGCGATGAAAAATATTGCCGATCCGCCGCGCTTTGACAGTTTTGCCGGGTTCGAATCCTATCTCCGAAAAACCCTGTCGAGGGGCGGCCTTGTGCTGGATGATAAAAGATGGCACCGTCTGGCTGAAGACTGGAGCAGACATACGGACGACGGCGAGGTTACCTTTCAGAATGACCCGGCGCTGGCCAATCAGTTCAGCCTGCACGGCGAGGATTTTGATCTGTGGCATCATTATAACGCTATCACGGCCCCGACCCTGTTGATCCGTGGCAAAAAATCCATTATTGCCGATCACGAGGTTGAAAGGATGCAGCATCAGGGGCCGAAATGCGTCGTCCATAACCGCAGCGGCGGTCATGTCAACCTGCTGCATGAAAAGCCGCTTCAGGAGGTTATTCTGCGTTTCCTGAAGAAATAATCAGCGGATATATTCCGCCGTTATATCGGAAATTTTCGGGCAGCCCAGCAGGGCCATATCACGGGTAATCTCGGCCCGGAACAGATCAAACATCCGCTCAACCCCGGCTTCTCCCCCAGCGGCCAGCGCATAAAGATAAGGCCGGCCAATCATCACCGCTTGCGCGCCGAGCGCCAGCGCCTTGATCACATCCGTTCCGCGCCGCACCCCGCCATCAATCAGAATTTCCGCCCGGCCCGCCACTGCCCGGACAATTTCCGGCAGCATCTCAATCGCCGGCGGGGAGGTGTCGAGCTGACGCCCGCCATGATTGGAAATGATGATGCCACTCGCACCGATGTCAACGGCACGCCGCGCATCTTCGGGGCTGGTAATTCCCTTGATCAGAAACGGGCCACCCCACTGGTCAATCATCCAGGCGGCATCCTCCCAGGTCACCGTCGGATCAAACTGGCTGGCAACATACTCCATCAGATTGCCGCTGTCAGGCAGCTGCACCCGGGGTGAATTCACCACATTGGCAATTTCAATTCTGGACCCGGTCAGATAATGATAGAGCCAGCGTGGATGACGCAACACATCTGTTACCGTTTTCAGATTAAGGGTCGCCGGGAAACTCAGGCGATTGCGCAGGTCACGTTCACGGTTGCCATGGGTTGACAGATCCACCGTCAGACACAGCGCGTGATAGCCGCTGTCCCGGCAGCGGGCGATAAATTCTTTCGTCACCCCCCGGTCACGCCAGACATAAATCTGGAACCATTTGGGGTCAGGGCTTGCCGCCGCCGTATCCTCAATCGACGTGCTGGACACCGAGGACAGGCTGTAAATAGTCCCGGCCCGGGCCGCCGCCCGCGCCACCGCCATTTCCCCGCCATGATGAAACATCCGGGTCTGGCCGGTCGGCGAAATCAGTAGCGGCAGATCAACTTCCTGCCCCAGAACCGTGGTCGCTAGATCGATATTTTCCACATCGCGCAGCACCCGGGGCATCAGCTGATATTTGCCAAACCCGGTCCGGTTGGCCCGGAGCGTTACCTCATCATCGGACCCGCCGTCAAGATAGTCAAATATCATCCGTGGCAGCCGTCTGCGGGCCACGGCGCGGAAATCTTCGATATTATAACAGGATTTCACCCGGAACCCTCCCTCCTTCACGATATAAATGCACGATACAGCATCCGGGCGGCAACAATCATCAAAAAAGACCCGAATGTCATGCTGAGCTGTCTCTGGCTCAGGGCATGGGCAATTCTGGCCCCAAGCGGCGCCGCCAGAAAGGTCGCCGGAGACAGGACCGCAAAGCCGATCACATTAACGAATCCGACACTGCCCGGCGGCAACAACGCGTGGCCCTGCCCGGTCAGCATAAAACCAATAGTGCCGGGAACCGCAATCAGCAAACCGAAAAAGGCCGAACTTCCGACCGCCCGGTGTATCGGCACATTGAACAGGGTAAGGGTCGTGACACTCAACGCGCCGCCGCCAATGCCCATCAGGGCGGAAATGATGCCGATAATTCCCGGAGGAACCACCCCGGCAACCCCCCCGGGCACCTGTTCCGCCAGTCTGCTTTTCTCCAGCGGCAGAATCATTTTTACCGCGACAAACAGCGCGACAATGGCAAAGACCGCCGCAAGGCCCGAACCATCGACCCGGGCGGCAATCCAGCTGCCCAAAGCCGCCCCGAGAAATATTGCCGGTCCCCATTTCTTTACCAGTGAAAAATCAACCGCGCCCCGGCGAAAATGGGCCCGCGATGATGAAATCGATGTCGGAATGATGGTCGCGAGCGAGGTTGCAACCGCCACATGCATCCGCACATCCGGATCAACACCAACAAAACCGAGGGCAAAATCCAGCACCGGCACAATGACAATCCCGCCACCAATGCCCATCAGACCCGCCAGCAGCCCGCCAATCAGACCGCTCGCCAGCATCAGCAAAATCAACGGTAAATATGTCTCGACAAACTCCATGCGCCACAGGGTAGGGAATTGGCTGGAAAAATCAAGCCATGTCTCTCAGGCCATGTCTCTGAGGACATGTTTCTGAATTTTACGCATTTCATTGCGCGGCATCTCATCAATAAAATGAAAATCGCGCGGATGCTTGTAGCGCCCGAGCCGGTCGCCGAGCCAGTCCAGAATGGCCTCCGCAGATAATATGCAGTCCGGACGCGGCACGATGAAGGCCACCACCACCTCGCCCCAGCGCGCATCAGGTCGGCCCACCACCGCAACTTCAAGAATATCCGGATGATGACCCATGACCATTTCCAGTTCCGCCGGATAGATATTTTCGCCGCCGGATATGATCATGTCCTTTTTACGATCAACAAAATAATAGCAGCCCCGGCTGTCCCGATAGCCAACATCCCCGGTATGAAACCAGCCATCCTTCAGGGCTTTTTCCGTGCCTTCGGGATCATTCCAGTAACGGCTGATGATATTCTGTCCCCTGATCAATATCTCTCCGGCCTGTTCCCCCGGACAGTCACACCCCTCCTCATCAATAATCCGGACCGCACAATGTTTCGCCGGAAAGCCGATTGAGCCTTCGGTGTCAAAGGCATCCTCCGCCCGTTGATGAATGGCAATCGGGCTGGTTTCGCTTGATCCGTAAACCTGAAGCAGCGGGATTTTCAGGCCATGCCACAGGGCGGTCATCGCGTCCGGCACCACGCAGGACCCGGTGCTGACACTGCGCAAACTGGAAAAATCGGTCTTTTCCCATGCGGGATGTTCCTGCAATGGCCTCATATGAGCCGGCAACAGGATGGTCAGTGTGGGCTGGTCGCGGCTTATCGCGTCCAGGGTCGCGCCCGCGTCAAAATTCCGGTGCAGGACAACCGTCGCCCCGACCGAAAAAGCCGCCGTGGTCTGAATATTCAGGCCGCCGACATGAAACATCGGCAGGATGGTCAGAATCACATCTTCAAATGTCATGTCATGCATATGGATGCTGTTGAGCGCATTGGTTTCGAGCGCTGCATGGCTCAGCACCGCCCCCTTGGGATAACCCGTGGTGCCCGATGTAAAGACCAGCAGCAACGGGGCCGCAAGATCAACAGAAGGCAGACTGTCCTGTCCCTTTGACTCCGCCAGCATCCGGTCCAGACTTTGCCAGCCGGGACCGGCTTGCCCGTCTTTCGCGATAAACAGGCAACCGGGCAGCTTTTCCCTGAGCGGGGCGCACCGGGCCTGATAGGGTTCGTCAACCACCAGCGCCGCCGCGCCGCAATTTTCCAGCATATGCAGATGTTCGCTCGGCGCGAGCCGCCAGTTGAGCGGCACAAAAATCATGCCCCTGCGCGCACAGGCAAATAACAGATAGAGCATCACAGGATGATTCTGGCCCAGATAAACCACCCGGTCACCCCGTTTCAGACCAGCGGAATGCTCCAGCATGGCGGCGGTGTTGTTTATCCGGTCGGAAAAATCACGGTAACTGATATCTTCGCCCTCATAACGGATGGCGGTCTTTTCCGGACAAATCAAGGCCCATTTTTCAACCCAGTTTGCTACTGTCATGACTTGACCCTTCCCTATTCAGAAGCACAATATATCGCCCCGCTCTGGCTCAAAGCGTCGCATTGTCCGGCATTAAATCCGGCCTCGGCCAGAACCCGCGCCGTATCCGCCCCGTATCCCGGCGGAAAGGAGAGGTCCGTTACCGCGCCCTCAACATCCACCGCCATTGGCTGCATATGAATCTCTTTTCCGTCCGGAAGCCGGGTGGTGGTAAGCTTGTTCCCGAGAGCCGGAAGCTGTGCCACCGCCGGAATATCATTGATCCGCGCATGGGGAATGGTCGCCGCCATAAAATCCCTGACCAGCTCATCGGTGCTATATTGTGACGTCAGGGCGCCAATATCCTTATAGAGCGACTGCCGTTCCCGGTGGCGCCCTTCGTTGGTTTTGCGGACCTCGTTGGCGAGTGAGGTAAATTTTGCGATTTCCGTCATGCGCTGCCACTGAATATCATTACCGATGGCGACATAGACAAAACCGTCTTTGGTCGGATAGGCATTGGTCGGAATGAATTTACGGTGTTCATTGCCGGCCCGGGTGATTTCCGATTTATCACAGTCAAAATCCAGCAGCGGCAGGGTCGTAATCAGCCAGCTTGCCGCCGCCTGCAGCATCGACACATCAATCCGTTTGCCGCGTCCGCTTTCGGCCCGTTCGGCCAGACCGAGCATGACACCGGCATAGACCTCGTCCCCGGCCTTGAGGTCAATCAGCGGCACCCCGGACAGGGTCGGCGGGCCGTCCTCCTGTCCGGTGACTTCCATAAAGCCCGACATTGCCTGTATCGCCGGATCATAACCCGGCACATCGGGATAGTCCGGCCCCATGGCGGAAATCCCGGCCCAGATCAGATCGGGCTTGATCGCGCTTAGGGTTTCATAATCAATACCCATTTGTTCGTAGCGTCCGGGCAGGGTATTGCAGCAGAAAATATCAATGTCCAGTTCACGGATGATCTGATGCAATGCTGCCCGGCCCGCCGGGTCTTTCAGGTTGAGAGCGATGGTTTCCTTGCCGACA
>JALUWZ010000165.1 GCA_027019205.1 Emcibacter sp. | reverse complement strand
AGGATGCTATCAAGAGAATGGATGGAGAAAGCATTGATGGTGAAAGGATTGTTGTTGAGCAAGCTGGTAAGTTTTCCTTTCTTATTCTTAAACCATTCTGCTTGAGAGAATCTTTCTTTGCTTAATTTAAATTTGGTAATTGTGGCTAATTTCTAATTTTAGAGCCATTAGGAAGAAGAAGAGGTGGCGAAAATAGAGGGCCAACTGGAGATGACGAATGCTTCAAATGAGGAGAAAGAGGACACTGGGCTAATGAATGCAGAGAATTTGGAGGAAGAAGAGGCGGTAGAGACAGAGACAGAGACTTTAGAGGAAACCGAGGAGGAAGAGGAGATAGCCGCGAAAGAGGTGGCTACGACATGGACAAAGGTGACAGGAGAAAGTAAGAGTGAATTTATAATTTTCATAGGGATATGAGAGAAGGTAGGTGCTTTAAATGTGGTAGAAGAGGCCATAGGGAGCGTGAGTGTCAAGACAGATCGAGAGGCTCGTACTCTCCAAAGAGACGTGGAGGTAGAGGAAGGAGATCCTACTCAAGTAGATCTTACAGCTCAGATAGAGGAGATAGAAAAAGATACTCCAAAGGTAGAAAGAGAAGTTACTCTGATAGAAGTGGATCGAAAGACTCAAGGAGAAGCATTGACAGTAGAAAAAGAAAGTACTCTAAAGACTCTAGAGACAGTAAAGATGTAAGAAGATCACCAGACGCTAGAAGAGATAGAAAGAGCAGAGACTCCAGAAAATCAGCTGATTCTAGAAGATCAAGAGACTCAATAAGAAGCCAAGGATCCAGAAGTAATAGATCTCCTCATAGAGCAGCCTCTCCAAGACACTCACCACCCCCAACTAAGACCACTGAGAACCAGGACAAGGAAGTCAGACTTAACCAAGTGGAAGCCCCAGCTTCTGGCTCTGCTCCAGTTGAGAGCCAGGGACATGGTGCTGAAGCTCCAAAGGAGTAAGAAGATTACAATGTTTACAGTTCAGATTTATGTCAGTTTATTCAGGGTTTAATTTTTGGTATACCTAGTTCGAAATTTTTCATATTCATTATAAAATTTATTTGAGGATGTTTTAAATCAGGAATTCATTAGAGGCAATAGGGAATTAAATTTATTTAAAAGAATTAGGGATTCAATTGTGTTTTACCCTCCCGGGGTTTTGGGGTTTTGGGGTTTTGGG
>JALUWZ010000164.1 GCA_027019205.1 Emcibacter sp. | reverse complement strand
GCCTGAACTTTCCAGAGCGATCGAATAGGTTCGCTCGCCATTGTAATCCCCGGCATATTCCAGTGACGTTACCTGAAAGGCGCCGGAGAATCTGGCCCCGCTTTCAAAGATAACCTCATAATTATCGACGCTGCTCGACAGCGCTTTGGCCTGCACTGACATTTCACTGGTGGAATTGGTGAAAATCCCGCTGCCGGCAAGGGAGATTTTGCGAATCCCGGCGCCGGAGAGAATCTCGCGCCAGCCGCCTGACATCTTGCTGGTCACATCGACCGTTTCATTGTTAATCCGAAATGATGTCGAGCGCATACCGCCCACCACATCAAAAATCTCGGGGTTGCCCCCGTCGCCGACCTTCAATAAAAAGGCCCGTCCTTTTTCTGCCACCATATGCCTGTTCTCCTCTGTCTATAGCGTTTGAATGGTTCGGGCACGAAAGCGCAGAATGCCGTGACGCACCTCGCCATCACCCTCAAAAAAATTCTCGAAAAAAATAAATTTCAACCCGACCAGCTGATGCCCGGCAAGGACAAGATTCTGGTCCGCCAGCAGGCTGGCCACCTGATCTGCCAATGTACGGACCTCGCCGCCGCCCGGCTTGCCGGACCAGACGTGAATATCGACAAGATGTTCCTGACCGGAAAAATCCTTTGCCGACCAGTCGCGCGCCATGCCCTCTCCAATGGTCAGGTAGGGCAGACTCTGTCCCTCCGGTGCCGGGTCATAAATGCCGGAAATTGCCGCCATCAGCGGGACATCTGCGGCAAGCCTGTCATAGATCGCCTGCCACAGAGTCTGGGTCGCAAGTAATGTCATAAAAAAATCTTTCTATTCCAGAAAACGGGAGAATGTCACCTTGACCTCCTCCGTCGCCGGGGTGAGGAAAGGACGGGCGGGCTGATTTATGGTGCCAAATTCAACAAAACGGCCATAGGATTTATCGGTAAAGACCCGAAGACCACCGTCCGGCTCCTCATCAATCCTTATCGATTCGGCCAGCGGACTGCGGCTTTTAGGGGTTTTCAGATTGCGGTACACCCTTTTTCCGGCCCCCCGGGCGATTTGCCGGGCGATGTCCGCCACCATCTGTTCAAGCCGCGCTTCATAGCCCGCCATGGTCTGTGATAATTTCAGCCTGTCCATCACGGTCTGTCCACGACCACCTGGAATTCCAGGATATGTTGGCGATTATCCGGGTTGCGCAGGCTGACCACCCGGCAGGTCTGTCCCTGCCACAGGATATTGCGGGTGCCGAGCAGACTGTCCTGATAACGGACCCGGACAAGATATGTCGGGGCAATATAATTCTGACGTGCCGTGGTCGTCATATCCGCAGATTTCGCGATGACTTCCGCCCAGACCGTGGCAATATCCTGCCAGTTTTGCTGCTGTTCTCCGGCATTGGCCGGGGTCAGAAGCGGGCGCTGACAGGTGATTTTCTGATGCAGGTTTCTCGACATTACAGCGCCACCCGCCGGTAGGGCTGCCACAAACGTTCCGCCATCATAACCGACTGGCCCCCGTCCGTATCATAGGCAGCTGCTATCCAGTGCAGCAGGCCGAGCCGTATATCTTCGGGAACCGCATTATGATCCGGACCAAAACCGGCACTCAGCGTAATTCTGATTCCATCCACATCCCGTTCAGGGTCCGGCCATTGATAACCGGGCGCGGGCAGGATTCTGGCCTGAAATCCGGCCCGGTCCAGCAGATAATCGGTTGGGATGATTTCCTGAAAAACCCCGGCAACCCAGACCTCTACCCTGTCAACGGACAATATAGGGGACAAGGCAATCTGTATCTCGCCGCTTCCCCAGTCATTCAGCAGTATCTGCCATTGCTGGCCGATCAGTTTGCGCCCGGTGAACTGCTCGCAGGCCACGGTTGCCGCCCGGATGTAGGAGGCAATCAGGGCATCCTCATCCATATGGGAAATTTTCAGGAAATCCCGGGCTTCCGGCAATAATACCGCAAGCTGCGCCGGCGGTGAAACAAGGTTGATCGTCATTTTTCTTCCACTCTGATTATCAGGGATCTTTCATCGGTGCGACTTTGGTCGGTGGTGATCCGGTTGGTCAGCTGGTAAATTCTGCCCGCGAGTCCCCCGGCGACAAAAACTGTCGTTACTCCGGACAGCTCTGGCGGAATATTATCAATGGACAGATCACCAACCGTCCCCTGGGGCAGGATGAACCAGCTGCTTGCCGTGATCTGTTCCCCGGCGGCAAGATAACCCGCCGACCAGTCTATGGCATAGTCAAGGATGGCATTCGGGTCTTTCAGAAATTGTTCGCTCATCATACCGGGTCCGCAATTTCAATATTCCAGCCACCAAGGGTCAGTGAGCTGCCCGCCGTAAGGCCAAGAGCCGTTGCTGTTGTGACATAAAGCAACAGGCTATTCACCGTATCAAGCAGGGCAATATGATCCCCTGTCCCTGTATTTGTGACATTGATGCCTGATTTGCTCGCCACTGCTGCCTTGCGTCCGCTGGTCACGCCATTGGCAACGGTAAAATCCGCCGCAGACATCGCCACCCCGGCAAGATAATTTGCCCCGCCAACGTTGGCAGCTGCAAAATTTAGCGGTTCCCCGGCACAGGCCGTCATCAGGTTACAGTTATTCCTGATCTGGTTAAGAGCTGCATCCAGTATGCTGTCATCAACTTTTTTTGCCATTTTAAATCCTTAAAGTTCGATTGTCGGTTGGGTGAAATTTTCTGTTCCCGCTGATCGGTGAAGCTGTGCGGCCACCTGATTGCGGGGTCAGTGTCCTGCCGTCATCCGTCATGATTGCCGCCGGATTGAATATCACGCTGTCTCCGGCAATCCCGTGAGTGGCATTCTGCACAATCAGTGCCTGAATCTGGGCGAAGGTCACATTGTCACTGGTCTGGACATGGGATGCATCGCGGGCTGAAAAAGACAATCCCTGACTTAATGCCATCTGTCCTGCCATATGTCCGTGCATCACGCCATCAACCGTCTGCACCAGTATTTGGGAAAATGTCCCCTGATCCGTCCTGTTGTCATGAGCGGCATCATTGACCAACAGGCTCTGTGCCTGACTTAAGGTGACATTACCCGCCATGTGGGAGCTTGTGGCATCATTGACCGTTAAGGCCGTCCCGCCCCCGCTCGCCACCGGTGTTCCTGCTGTGGCAAATGTCGCCGGGCTGGACTGGTTGGTATATTCTGTGGCTATCCAGTTGGCTGATATAGTGCTGTGAATGATAGCAAGATCATCCATATTGCCGTCGCCCGGCCAGTATTTTCCACCATTATCCCAAGCAGCAATATTGCCGATAAAATTAGTCCCTGACCCACTGACGGGTGTTTGAGTCTTTAACGCCGTAGCAACCAGCACCCCGTTATTATACAGATTATATGTGGCGCCATCATAAGTAAGCCAACAATCGATATCCGTATTATTCGGGGCAATAAAGGCCAGGTTTGTCCACCCGTTATTCCAAACGCCTGTACCACCAGTGTTAAAACCGAATGCCATTGCCGGGTTATAGTTTAATATCCTCGGGTAAATTGTTCCCGTACCGGTGACAGTTCCCGTATTCCCTTTAAAGTGAATAGAAAAATTATTCTGCCCGCTAAATTGACTATTGGTCCCGGCGGAAAAAGACGAAGCGGCCCCGATTGTGGCAGCCCCCCCGCTTATCGCCGCGATGCCGTTAGCCGTCAAATCCGCATTACCGGTACTATCAAGCAAGTTCTGAAAATGGTATTCGCTCTCCCGCGCGGCCCAAACCGCATTGCGGCCAAACGGGTCGGTGGCAAGCGGCTGAACCTGCCCGGCATTTTTATACCAGACATAAACAGTCTTGTCGGCCCCACTATTCAGGGTCGGCAGCTTGACCCATATCTCCGCCGAGGGGGTTCCACCAGTGACAAACGACACAATCTCACAAGGTAGCTGCACCGTCCCCGCTGCGTCCTCGGAAAAGCGCACATCACCGCCGCCATTCAGGGCTGAAGATGAGCCGCCGTCCATCATAGTGGTCGGAAAATTCGCCTCGGTCAGCAGGACAGGAAAGTTGCTGTTACTGCCGCTGATCCGGGCTGCCGGAATCGTTATCGGGGCTTTCCATGCCCAACCTGTGGGAAACGCCATATCTTTTTATCTCACAAAAAAAGGGGCGGCATAAACAGCCGCCCCATAGTCTTCAGGAGGAAATTCCGGCCTACAGAGCAAATTGCAAAAGCTTGATCGCCTGATCATTGGTCACCGCCCCGCCGACCCGCTTGGTGGTATAGAAATGGACATAGGGTTTGTTGGTAAAGGGATCACGCAATATCCGTGTGTCCATGCGGTCCGTTATGGTATAGGCCCGCTTCATATTGGCAAAAGCGAGTGACAGGGATGACGCGGCCTTGACCGGCATATCGGCCACTTCCACCACCGGATAACCGAGCAAGGTGGCTGGCGCACCATTTTCCATCCCCGGACGCCAGAGGTAATCGCCGTTGGCATCCTTGAATTTACGAATTTCCGAAAGCAGACCGGTATTCATATAGAATTTGGCCTGCGGGCGATAGCCGGCCTTCATCGCATGGATAATATCCACCAGAATATCCGAAGGATCTGACGCCGCCCAGTCCCCGGCAACCCCGGTTTTCAGCGCCTGAATCTCGCCAAAAAGCCGGGTGCCGTCTGCTGCCGTGCTGGTGGTATATTGCAGAAAACCCTTTGGTTTATTAACCCCGGTGCCATTGACAAAGGCGCTGTTTTCCTGAAATGAGAATTCTTCCGCCAGTTCCTCGGACAGCCAGTTTTCCACATTGAAATTTGCGTCATCCAGCATGGCCTGGGTTGCTGCCGGATTGGCGTATATTTCCCCAAGCGGCGGAATGATTTCCTGCAAGGTCGGTGTGCTGGTTTCAAGCCGCGCCCCGGTTTCGGAAATCCAGCCGGAGGTAATGCCGCCGACATTGACCAGCTTCTTGTATTTTGAGCTGCCGATGGCGACCACATTGGCCTCGGCCCGGACCGGCGACAGGTCGCGCAGACGTTTTTCAATCTGTTGGTCGAGTTCCACCGGTACCGCAAAACCGCCATCGGCATTGACTGTCGTACTCAGGGCCTTCTTGTCAAGACTTGCTTCCTGTCCTTTACGGATAAAGCCGTCAAAGAACCGGCGTTTCTGCTCCAGACTTGCCGCATCCCCGTCCTGTTTGGCTGACAATCCGGGCCGGGCGGAGGCCGCCTGCAGGCCATTTGCCTGCTGCGACAGCCGGTCCAGCTCCTTGTTCAGCCGATCAAGCTTTTCTTCTGTTACAATATCTGCCTGTCCCTTGGCCTCAATCTCCGCCAGTCTTTCATCATTGGCAGATTTGAAAGTTTCAAAAGAGCGGGTCAGATTTTCCAACGCTTCCTTGGTTTCAAGTGTCATTTACGTTCTTCCTTTTGGTAATGCCCCGTCGCGTCATTGCGGGCGGGCGGCGCCATAAGCGCGGTTAAATGCCGAAGACCGGCAACAAATGCGGTCTCATCCACCGCAGTAGTAAAATCGGATTTGAAGCTTGCAATGCGCGCCTGCTCATTCATCGGGAATGTCACCAGCGATATTTCCCACAGGTCCACTTCCTTGAGCAGCCGGACCCCGTCGGACCGCTCACGTGATTTCACGGTATGAAAGCCGATTGACAGGCCGTCCAGCGCCCCGGCGCCAAGCAGCTGACGAGCCTCGCGCGCGCGGCCCACATCAAGGATAAGCCGCCCCCGGATATAAAGCCCTTTTACATCCTCATAAATCTCGTCAAGAATACCCACCGGCTCTTTCGGGTCATGCTGCCACAGGATTTTAATGCCGCCCGCGCCCCGGTCCCGCAAGGAACGCCTGAAGGCCCCCGGCATGATCAGGTCATTACCCCGGTCAACCACATTAAACACGCTGGCATAGCCCTCGAAATGGCCGGTTTTGTTATCTTCTGTCTGCTGTAAAATCATTCACTGTCCAAATGTTTGCCCAAGCTGAATCAGCTTGAATTTGACTGCAAGCCCGAAAAGCAGGGCCGAAAAAAACATCCGCATCAACCAGCGCACCACCGCCTGACGTGCGGTTTTTTTGGTATCGCGCCAGCTATCGAGCAAGGCCCGCAATTCCGATATATCGGACAGCGCATCCTCATCGCTCAACCCCAGTTGAGCCAGCGCCCGCGCCGCCCCCTCTTCCGAGGCCTGGCCAATCAGCAGATAGATATTCTCGTCCGATACCCCCTGGTCTCTGGCCTGGCGTACTGCCTGAAACAGGCCGGACCCGATCCTCATGGGACCACATCGCCGCCGCTGATGGCACCAAGGCCCACCGCCGCGCGCTTTTCATTGATGGTCAGGAAATCCGCCTGCCCCACCCTCTGCCACAGGGCAAGGCGGTCACTGCTCAGCGCCGGAATGGCCTCAAGGTCATAATCAAGCCTGAGGTCACTGCCAAAATACGGCGTCAGCCAGTGGTTCAGCGACGACATCATCTTGTCCATCATCGGCAGCAGGGTCGTGCGCCATAACGCCCGGTTGGCTTCGCGGTAATTGCTGTAGGTGTTATCGCCCGGAATGCTCATCATCATTGGCGGCACCCCGAAGGCGAGGGCAATTTCCCGGGCCGAGACATGCTTGGCATTGATAAAATCCATATCTGCCGGGGAAAAGGCCATCTGTTGCCATTTCAATCCGCCTTCAAGCAGTAAAGGCCGGCGGGCATTGCGGGGGCCTTGAAAATTTTCTTCCATTTCATCCTTCAGGCGGCTGAACTGTTCCTCACTCAGGGCCGCATTACCATCCTTCGGCTCAAACACCAGCGCCCCCGATGGCCGCGCGGAATTATCCAGCAGCGCCTTGTTCCAGCCCGACGCCGCATTATGGACATCAATGCTATAGGCCGCCGCTTCCAAAGGTGACATGCCGTAATAATCATCGGTCGGGTGAAAGCTTTTCAGATGCAATACCGGGCTTTTACCACTCAGTTGATCAACGGGAAAATGATGCTCCCGGCCCCCGACCCCGTAAATATAGGCTTTCGGCCAGCCGCTCGGCCCCGGAATGACCTTCATCCGGTCGGGACGCAGGCTATAGAGTTCCACCGGCAGGCCGTCGCCGCCGGTCACCATTTCCAGATAACTGTTCCCGGCGATATTGAGATAGGCATAGGCACTTTCAAAAAATACCGCCCGCCCCTGCGACGGATTGGGCCGCGCCAGCAGGTCAAGCAGCGGATGGGAGCCAAGTTTCCGGTCGCCCCTGAACAGCAGCAGCGGCACCGAG
>JALUWZ010000163.1 GCA_027019205.1 Emcibacter sp. | reverse complement strand
GACCGGCATGCCGTCCCAGTAGATCCGCTTGCCTTCATTGGCGACGGCGGCGGGTTTGTTTTTCAACTCCGCCAGCAGATCACGGTAATAATCAACCGCAATCTGTGTGCCGCGCAGGACGACAATCGGCCCCATATATATTGTGCCGTCAAAAAAGGTCAGCGGGCTGGGCCGCATTTGTGCCATATCAAGCACCTCTGACCACAGATTGGTGGCCTCAAGCGACAGGGCAACGGTTTCCTTCAACTTATCCATATCAAGGGGATGACCGATAACGGGTTCGAGAAAGCTGATCAGTTCCTCAAACTGCCGGGCAACATCGTCGATATATTCCTGGCGAATGTCGGGGACATTGGTCGGCGGATGGATGCCGAAAATCGGCGTATCAAATTCCCGGGCGTAATATTCAAACCAGTGCATGACATCCTTGCACTGATTGGTGTTATAGACCAGCACGTCGGGGCGCGGCACTTCCTCGATCCCGAACGCTTTGGTCAGCGGGGTAATCCCTTTCATATAGGCCCCGATATCCGAGGTCAGGTAGCTGCATATTTCCGGCGAATAGCCATTGGCGTTGGCGACCGGAATGGTGTCCATACAAACCCGGGTCGCGCCAAGCATGGCGCCGTGATTTTCCGGAAAGAATACTTCAAAGCCCATGGCACGCAGAATTTCCGCCGGACCGACAGAGGTACACCAGGCCACCTTGCGCCCGGGGTCTTTGGCCGCCTTGTCGAGGTTGAGGAAATAGTCTTTCATCACATTGGTCATGTCTGCTTCTCCAGAATATGGTCGATGCCGCGCCGGATAAATACCGGGATCATGTCCTTGCGGTAGCCACGCGGGAAAAAATCCTGCTGATAGGTCACGGCAAATCCCATGGCCTGGGCGATGACAGCGGCCACCATATCATCAAAACTATCATAATTGGCTGATTTTGCCGTAAAAATTCCGGGCCGGGGATTAAGTCCGGTCAGGGCAACGCTCAAATCCTTGCCCTCCAGCCGGACCGCCACGCCGAGTGAGGGGAAATCAAGCGCATTGCGGATGGCAAGCTTTTCATAATAGATCCGGCAGTCTTCGGGGATTTCAACCTCGATAGCGGTGATCACCTCGGCTTTTTTCAGGCTTTTATTATCAATGCCGTCATTAAGATAGAGCTGGTCCAGCATCATATCCCGCTGGCCGTCCGGGCCGGCGAT
>JALUWZ010000162.1 GCA_027019205.1 Emcibacter sp. | reverse complement strand
CCCAAAACCCCAAAACCCCAAAACCCCTATAATATAATTAGTGATTGAAGTAAAGAAGTGAATAATTATTAATCAAACATGTTAATCACTGCCCTAATGCACTTCCCCTCATGCATTGCATGGAATGCCTCATTAATATCATTAAGTGAGAAGTTATGAGTTACAAATTCATCCACCATAATCTCTCCCTTCAAATAATCCTCTACTAACTCTGGTACCTCATCTCTGCTCTTAGTTCCTCCAAATGCAGATCCTGTCCATTCCCTTCCAAGAACTTCCTCTGACTTTAAATCTATAGTTTGTCCAGCAGCGGCTACCCCGATAATGCAACTACAGCCTCCATTAGGTTTTGTGGATAAGAAAGCCTGTCTCATTGCATGAGGAGTTCCTACACACTCAATACAGTAATCAGCACCCACTCCATCAGTCATATCAAAGATTAACTCACTCACTTCTTTTCCCTTGTGTTCCTTAGGATTTAGAGTGTCAGTTGCTCCGAATTTACTAGCTCTTTCGAACTTATCAGGGTTAATATCAACAGCTATGATTTTACCTGCTTTATTCTTAGCTGCACCCATAATTGCAGCCAATCCTACTCCTCCCAGTCCAATTATAACTACTGTTGAACCTTCTTCCACTTTTAAAGTATTTCTGATAGCCCCATATCCAGTTGTAATTCCACAACCAAGGAGACACACCTTATCCATTGGAGCATCCTTATCTATTTTGGCTAAACTGATCTCTGGGAGCACAGTATACTGGCAGAAGGTGCTAGTCCCCATAAAATGGAATAAGTCATTTCCATCCTTATCCTTAAATCTTGGAGTTCCATCTGGCATCACTCCTTTCCCCTGACTTGATCTTATCTTACTACACAGATTGGATTTGGGACTATTGCAAAACTCACAGTCTCTACATTGAGGAATATACAGGGGAATAACATGATCTCCAACTTCTACTGAAGTCACTCCTTCTCCTATACTTTCAACTATTCCTGCTCCTTCATGTCCTAAGATACTTGGAAAGATTCCTTCTGGGTCGAGGCCTGAACGAGTGTATTCATCTGTGTGGCAAACTCCTGTATAAAGCACTTTCACTCTCACTTCTCCTGCTTGAGGAGGTCCAACTGTTACTTCTTGTACCACAAGTTCTTTTTTAGCTTCTAAGGCGACTGCTGCTTTACAAGTTATCATGTTTAATATCTTTT
>JALUWZ010000161.1 GCA_027019205.1 Emcibacter sp. | reverse complement strand
TGATCGCCCGCTGGCAGGCTTTCGGCTTTGCCCACGGGGTTATGAATACCGATAATATGTCAATTATCGGCCAGACATTTGACTATGGCCCTTACGGCTTTATGGAGGCCTTCAATCCGGATTATATCTGTAATCATTCGGATGATATGGGCCGCTACGCCTTTAACCGCCAGCCGGATATCGGCCTGTGGAACTGTGTGGCCCTTGCCCATGCCCTCGGGCCGCTCATCACCCCCGGCACGGGGGAGCTGATGCAAGGCCATTACCGGACACGCTATTTCACCCTCTATGACAGGCTGATGAATGACAAGCTCGGGCTGGAACAGGTCAAAGACGGCGACCGGGAACTGGTCAGCGGCCTGCTCGACCTGATGGCACAGCATAAAAGCGACTATACAAATTTCTTCCGGAAATTCAGCGCAGGGGAAAGGCTTCCGGCCTTTGCCGACTGGTATGATCAATATGATGCAAGGCTCGGGCAGGAATCTGTATCACCAGATGAACGGCGCGAGAGAATGCGGGCCGCCAACCCGAAATATATCCTGCGCAACTATCTGGCCCAGATTGCGATTGAACAGGCCGAACAGGGGGATTTCTCCGAAGTGGATAAATTGCTGGATATATTGCGCCGGCCCTTTGACGAGCAACCGGCCCATGAGGCCTATGCCGCCGAGCCGCCCGACTGGGGCCGCCATCTGGAGATCAGCTGTTCATCGTGATTTCCGGCGGGCGAAGATCGCGTAATACAGCCCGGCCAGCAGCGACAGCACAAGTCCCGACCATAACAGCGACATCAGGGGAAATTTCTTGATAACGATATTATATTGCTGTTCCGCATCGCCCGGGGCGGGATAACTGACCGCTGGCAGCCATAGCTGTAAATCATAAAAGATTCCCCGGTAAATAAAGGGATTGAGCATATGGGATTTTCTGTCCTGCGCCCCGGCGCGTGACAGGCGGGCAAAACGGTAATCCACTGCCTCGCAATATTGCCGGATCGGACCGATGTCGCTCATAAGCGGTTTGCGGCTGTCCTGATAAAGGGTCTGTCCCCGGGCGACAAGGCGATTACGGCCCCCGAGCAGCAGCCTGATTTCCGTTTCCTCGCGAAATCCGCTTGCGGCGGCAAAATGCTCAACCGGCGGGCTGATCTGAATACTCAGGTGGTCTGAAATACCAATCGGGCTATTATAAGCGGCAGGAAAGGTGACTTTCCGGATGATATTGCTGTCAAGTATCGTTGCGCACAGCCCGGCAAACAGGGCCAGCATCACGCCGCTATGAATCAGGCCGACCGGGGCGAGATAGCTGTACCAGGCTTTTTCCTTGCCCCGGCTCACGCCGATTGGCAGGGCATAAAGCAGGCTCGCGATCGTAAAATAGCCGACCGCGCCGAGCAGCAGGTCGAGCAGATAGAAATTGCGCCGGGTCGCGCCGGAGGTCACCCCGGTGCCGTCATAAAAAGCCTCAAGCGGCTGAATATATTCCGCCAGCAGAAAGCTGATCCCGATCGCCAGCCCGCTGATCATCAGCCGCCGCCGGAATCCTGATACCGGCAGGAAACGGTGACCGCCAAAAATGGCGACAATATAAATAACCGGAATCAAGACCTGATTGACGCCAAAATTATCCACAGTCCAGCGTCGCGCCCCTTCTTTGAGCAGATGAACAAGATCAGACGAGCTGACATTGGCTATCAGGGCGAAAAAGACCGGCGGCTTGTCTTTTGGCAATTGCATCAGCGCCCGCAGATAGGCCTCGGCCAGAAAATAACAGCCAACCGCACCAATCATGACAAAGCCCCAGATCGCGACCTGTATCATCAGCCGCCCTTCACTCATCCGCAGGGGACTGTCAAGCCTGCGCCTGAAAGACAGGAACAAAGCCACACAGGCCCCGAGCAGCAGGGTTCCGGAAATGATGGCAAGCAGCAGCACCGATGTCTGGCCGAGATAGCGGTGCGAACTGACCAGCTCACCATTGCGGGTCACCAGCATCGAGCCAATGGCACTGGCCGCCGTCAACAAACAGAGAAACGGCAGGCTGCGGGCATGGGCGCCCCCGGCATGATAGCCCCGCAGGCCATGCAGGTAAGCGGTCAGGAAACACCAGACAACAAAGGACGCGGTCTGCACCGGGTCCCAGTGCCAGATCTGACCATAAAAATAATCCTCATAAGCCCACCACATGCCGCTGACCATGCCCGCCGTCAGGATAACCCAGGCCCAGCGACTATAGCGCAGGGCAATCTCTTTCCACGGCCCGCGCCCGGTGATCAGCATCTCTGCCGCCGCCCCTGCCGGGGCGAGCAGCAGCAGATAGGTCATAAAGATCAATGGCGGATGTATCGCCATCCAGAATTTTGTCAGATGGGCATTCATCCCCTGCCAGGGCGCATGGGCGAATTGCGCCGCCGTGGTCATCTCAAACGGTGACCAGATCGCCAGTCCGATGACAAAGGGCAGGGCGAGCAGGATCGCCGCCGGTCCCGACCAGCCCGGATAACGGTCAAGCAACAGACACAGCCCTGACATCAGCAGGCTGAAAAACAGCAGCGTCCCCTGTTCCCCGCCCCACAGGCTGGCCAGCTTGAGATAGGGGTCGAGGTCAGGCGCACTGTAAAGCCAGACATAGGCATAGTAAAAATCATCCTGCAGGAGGTGGCGACCGAGGCTCATGGTCAGCAGGGCGAGAAGCAGAAAACATCCCCATAACAGATGGCGGCGATGGCGGGGCAGCAGCAGCGCCGCCACCAGCAGGACCAGTGACAGGAAAACAGCCGCCGTTTCGATCACATGACCTGTAAAAATCTGCTATTTCCCTCACTGTCGCCCGATGAAGCCGTCAGTATGGTCATGATCCCCCTGCCCGTCAAGGGGGTGGGGCCAGAGCATCCCGATACTGTTCGCGCAGGGTGATTTTCTTGATTTTCCCGGTGGCGGTCAATGGTATTTCATCAACGATAAAGGCCGCGTCAGGCATCCACCATTTGGCAATCTTGCCTTTGAGAAAATCGAGAATCTCCGCGCCGGTCAGATTCTGGCCCGGCACCGGTTTGATCACCAGAATAGGCCGTTCCTCCCATTTGGGATGATAAACCCCGACCACGGCGGCCTGTAACACTTTCGGATGGCCAACCGCGAGATTTTCAATATCGATCGAGCTGATCCATTCGCCGCCGGATTTGATCACATCCTTGGACCGGTCGGTAATTTTTATAAAGCCATAGGGGTCGATGGTCACCACATCGCCGGTCGGGAACCAGCCGTCTTCGTCGAGAACCCTGCCACCTTCATCGCGAAAATAACCGGAGGTCACCCACGGGCCGCGTACCCACAAATCGCCGAATTCCACCCCGTCCCGGGCAATCGGGCTGCCGTCTTCCCGGGTCACCTTGATATCAAGGCCGAACTGAATCCGGCCCTGCTTGTTCATCACCTCCTCGCGCTCGGCAGCGGGCAGGGCAAGAACCTGCGGCGTGGGCGAGGCGATCACCCCGAGCGGGCTGGTCTCCGTCATGCCCCATATCTGCAATACCGTGACACCATAGGTATTGAGAAATTTCTGGCTCATTGCCCTTGGCACTGCCGAGCCGCCAATCATGGTTTTTTTCAGTGGCCCGACCTTCTTGCCGCTCTCCTCCAGATACTGGAACAGCATGGAAAATACCGTCGGCACCGCGCAGGAAAAAGTCACGCCTTCGCTCTCGATCAAGTCCTGAATATTCTCACCATCAAGCTTCGCCCCCGGCAGGACCAGCTTGGCCCCCAGCATCGGCGCCACATAGGGCAAACCCCAGCCATTGGCATGATACATCGGCGCAATCGGCATGATGACATCAAACACCGACAGGCCGTAGGCGCTGTTCTGGGCCGCAGCAAGGGCGTGAATGATGGTAGACCGGTGGCTGTAGAGAACACCCTTGGGATTGCCGGTGGTGCCACTGGTATAGCAGAGCGAGGAGGCCGATTTTTCATCGAATGCCGGCCAGTCATACTCCGCGCTTTCTGCGGCCAGAAGCTCCTCATAGCACAGGACGTCCGGCAGCGAGGTCTCCGGCATATGATCCCGGTCAGTCAGGATAATAAATTTCTCCACCCGCCCGAGGTCCGGCAGCAGTCTTTCGACCAGCGGGACAAAATCAATATCAAGAAACAGCAGCCGGTCTTCCGCATGATTGATGATATAGCTGACCTGTTCCTCAAACAGGCGCGGATTGGTGGTATGCAACACCGCCCCCATACCCGACACACCATAGAACAGCTCGAAATGACGGTAGGTGGTCAGGGCCAGGGTACCAACCCGGTCACCATGGCCAATACCAAAACGGTTGATCAGAAGATTGGCCAGCCGTCTGGCCCGGCTTTCCGCCTCCCGGTAGGTATAGCGGTGCAACGGCCCCTCGACAGAGCGGGTCACAATCTCCTGCTGTCCGTGATACCTGGCGGCATAGCGGATCAGATCAGAGATCATCAGATCATTTTCCTGCATAAGTCCCGCGATTGTCATGAAATATATTCTCCCGTTCTGATTTCTCTGTGATGCTGCAAGACCTGAATATACCCGCTTGCCGACCCGGTGACTATAAGACAAAGGCTTAAGCCATGTCAGGGCATTTTTCTCAGACTTTAGTATCATGCCAGAATTCATACCAACGGGGAAAATTTGACAGACATCAAGGTGAAAACTATTGTCAGACACTATCCTTTCAGCATATCAGAAATAAAAGGAAAAATAATGAGCGATTTTATGCACAAGCTGGCCGAAAGTCTGCGCGTCCGGGAGCAATATCTTGAAGACCATTCCAGCCATCCGGTATTTAACAGCAAAGAGGGAAAGGGTTTCAGGGAGGATTATGAGGCCCTTGTGGCCGAAGTGAAAGAATTTTCAGACCGGGTGCGGGGTCTGGCTGCGGCAGGCAAAGAGTATGACGAGCATTTCACCCGTGAAATAAGCGATGAAAACGACCATCTGTCGGTAAAAATAGACGCCTGGGCAAAGAAGCTTGGGAAGGAATAGATATTCTGGCTGACCCCTCCGCCCTGAATGAGCGCGGGGTGGTGGAGCTATGCGGGTTCGAACCGCAGACCTCTTCGCTGCCAGCGAAGCGCTCTCCCAACTGAGCTATAGCCCCTTAAAAGTCCCCTGACTTGTGCCTGAAGTTATCTATCCCTGCCCGATTTATCAAGAGGAAAGATAAAAATTATTCATCAGAACTCTTTGGCGCGGGTTTGACGATAGCCTCGGCGACATTTGTGTCATCGTCATCGCTTAAAACAACCGTGTTGTCATCTGCTTCAATTACCACATCGGTATCTGAATCCACTTCCTCCAGGGCTTTTTCATCCAGAAGATCTTCCTCTGCATCATCTGCTTTTTCTTCTGGCAACAATTCAAGCGGGGTCATTTTGCTTTTCAGAATAATTTCCGGCTTGAATTTTTTTTCACAGGAAATACACATAATCGGGTCATCATTACCCAGATCATAAAAGCGTGTGCCGCATTTGGGGCACTGACGCTTGGTCCCCCATTCAGGATTAGCCACCATAATTCTCCTTAAACCCTAATTCATAAGCTTTTGCTAGAAAGGCAATCACTTGCCATGGAATAAGCTCTCTGTCAAAGCTTATTCGCAGTTCAGGTTTTTTTATCTGTCAAAATACCATATATTCACTAGGCGCGGGATAGGGAAATATGCTATCCGGTAGCGGATTTTAATTTTAAACAGCCCGAAATATGCCCGAAAATATGTCAATACATCACCTGATATCCCGAACCGCCCGGCCTCTCCGGGGGACAATAACCGTTCCCGGGGATAAATCCATTTCTCACCGGGCGCTGATTATGGGCGCCCTCGCCGTGGGACAAAGCCGGATTTCAGGCCTTCTGGAGGGCGAGGATGTTTTAAATACCGCCCGCGCCATGAGCGCCATGGGGGCGGATATTTCGCGGGCGGAAAATGGCGACTGGCTGGTTCACGGTGTTGGTGTCGGCGGATTATGCGCACCGCAAGGCGTCCTTGATATGGGCAACAGCGGCACCGGCGCCCGGCTGATTCTCGGACTGGTCTCGACCTATCCCATGCGGACAGTCTTTACCGGTGACAGTTCGCTCACATCCCGGCCCATGAAACGGGTGACAATACCGCTGGAAAAATTCGGGGCGGAATTTCACGGAGCGGACGGCATGACCCTGCCGCTTGCGGTATCGGGCATACTGGACCCTGTGCCGGTTGATTATGAGGTCCCGGTCCCCTCGGCACAGGTAAAGTCGGCGATCCTTCTCGCCGCCCTCAATACCCCCGGGGAAACCACAGTTACGGAAAGAACCCCGACCCGGGATCATACAGAGCGCCTGTTCCGGCATTTCGGCGTGCCAATGGAAATCACCATACAGGACAGCACCACCATAATCACCGTTACCGGGCAGCCGGAGCTTGTCGCCCGGGATATGGCCGTCCCCGCCGACCCGTCTTCCGCCGCCTTTCCGGTGGTGGCGGCCCTGATTACCCCGGGATCCGATGTCACTATTGAAAATATTGGCCTCAATCCGGCCCGGACCGGCCTTTATCATACCCTGAAGGACATGGGTGCAGATATATCATTCCTCAATGAACGGCTGGAATGTGGTGAGCCGGTCGCCGACATCCGGGTCAGATACAGCGCCCTCACCGGGATTAACGTGCCGGAAGCCCGCGCCGCATCGATGATAGATGAATATCCGGTCCTTGCCGTTGCCGCAGCCTTTGCCACCGGCAAAACCGTCATGAGGGGCATAGGAGAACTCCGGGTCAAGGAAAGCGACCGGATTGCCGCCATGGTCGCCGGGCTGCGCGCCTGTGGCGTTGCGGTTCTCGAACATGACGACGGCATGACCATAACCGGCGGCCCGCAAGTGACCGGCGGGGCCATGATCAAAACCCGGCTTGATCACCGGATTGCCATGTCTTTTCTCACCCTTGGCATGGCAACGGTGACGCCCGTTACAATAGATGACGGCAGGGTAATTGAAACCAGCTTCCCCGGATTTGGCGCCCTGATGAACGGCCTCGGGGCCGATATAGGGGACATATCCTGATGCCGGTCATTGCCATAGACGGACCCGCCGCCTCCGGCAAGGGGACTCTCGCCCGCAGGCTGGCCCGGCATCTGGGCTATGCCTGTCTGGATACAGGGGCGCTCTACCGGGCGGTCGGGCAGGAAGTCCGCCGCGCGGGCGGAAATGTGGAAAATGAGCAGGACGCCCTGAAAGCCGCCGAAAAACTGGGCCTGCTTAATCTGGAGGATGCGGCCCTGAAAAGCGAATCAGCCGGGGCGCTGGCCTCGAAAGTGGCCGCCTTTCCCGCCGTGCGCCGGCAACTGCTTGATTTTCAGCGCGATTTTGCCCGGAATCCGCCCGGCGGGCTGGCCGGTGCCATATTGGATGGTCGGGAC
>JALUWZ010000160.1 GCA_027019205.1 Emcibacter sp. | reverse complement strand
CAGGGGCTGTGCCTTGGCGGCTCATCCGGCATCAATGTCGCGGCGGCGATCCGTCTTGCGCGCGAGATGGGGCCGGGCCACACCATCGTCACCCTGTTATGTGATTATGGCACCCGTTACATGAGCAAGATATTCAATCCGCAATTTTTACAGCAGCAGGGGCTACCCTGTCCGGACTGGTTGTAATATACTCTGCCTGCAAGAATCTGTGAAGGAAAGTGACCATGCCTGACAATAGCCCTGCCCTTGTTTCAACCGACTGGCTGATGGAGCATCTGGCCGCCCCTGATATCAGGATTGTCGATGCCACATGGCATATGCCGGGCGGGGAGCGCATCGCCGCCCGTGATTATAATGAAGCCCATATTCCGGGCGCGACCTTTTTTGATATTGACGAAATATGCGATCTGGATAATCCGCTGCCCCATATGCTGCCGAGTCCGGAAAAAATGTCGAGCCGGATGCGCAAGCTCGGCATTGGCGACGGCAACCGGGTGATTGTCTATGATAACAGCGACCTGCGCAGTGCGGCCCGGGTGTGGTTCATGATGAAGGTTTTTGGTCTGTGGGATGTCGCCATTCTCGACGGCGGATTCCAGAAATGGAAGTCGGAACGCCGCCCCATTGAGGATATCCCGCCAATTCCGCGTTTGCGCCATTTCAGTGCGCGCTTTAACACCACAAAAATACGTGATCTGGATCATATGCTGGAAAATCTCGAAAGCGGAAAGGAGCAGGTGGTCGATGCCCGCTCTCCCGGGCGCTTCCATGGCCGTGAAGCCGAACCGCGCACTGACCTGAAAAGCGGCGCCATTCCGGGCAGCGTCAATGTTTTCTTCCGGGATCTTCTGAATGAAGACGGAACATTCAAAAGCCCGGCGGAAATCCGCAGTATTTTTGAGCAGGCCGGGGTTGACCTGAAAAAACCCGTTGTCACCAGCTGCGGGTCCGGCATTACCGCCTCTGTGCTGATGCTCGGGCTGTATTTGATCGGCCATAGGGAAAATGCACTTTATGACGGCTCATGGAGCGAATGGGGCAGTCATCCCGACACCCCGGTCACTAAGGGAAAAATATGAAAGAAGATACCGTCATTGCCTCAACCGGGCGCGACAAAAAATATACCCACGGGGCAATAAATACCCCGGTTTATCATGCCTCGACCCTGACCTTTGATACGGTGAAGGAGATGAAGCAGGCCGGGGCCGACCGTCACAG
>JALUWZ010000159.1 GCA_027019205.1 Emcibacter sp. | reverse complement strand
CTCCTCATTGAAACGCGGATAATCGCCGAGCTGACCGAGGTAATTGTCATAATCCGCAGTTTCGAGAAAGGCCATACTGCCCGCATTCTGGGCAAAGGCCATATGCCAGCCCTCGCGATTGGTCAGCAGAAACAGATAGCCCGGATGGGAATAGCTTTCCTGCTCTATCATCCGCTCGCGCCGGAATATCCGGTAATTAAGCCGGGCTTTTCCATTCAGGTCGCTGACCTTTATCTTGTCCAGGCGGCTGAGGGTTTTTTCATTATAGGCCTGACGTCGCGCCCGGGCTTTCGGCGTATTTTGCGCCAGCCTGCCATCATATTTCCGCACGCCCAACTGCGCAGCAAAAGCCGGATTTTCCGCCAGCCGCTCTGCCCAGTGATCGGCAAGAATTTTATTAAAGGCCTGCCCGGAATCCCCCGCAACTGCCGCGCCTGCCAGCCCGAAAAACAGCACCAGCGTCAAAAAAATCTTTCTCATATCTTCCTCCCTCAAACATTCACATGCACTTAGACTATCGCGTTACCGGCAGGGCGACAACTGAATATATTGACAGGCAAACTAAAAACTTTACTCATGGGTAACATTTTGTTTATACTGCGCTGCACAAGCTTGGCAAAACTGATGTGATACGGATATTTTGATGACTGACGGCCCGCGCAAAACCATTACAGACTGGCAACAACTGGTAACCAAAGAACTGCGGGGAAGACCCCTCGACGACCTGACATGGCATACGCCGGAAGGCATCGATGTCAAACCGCTCTATACGGCGGAAGATACCGCTGACATTCCCCATATGAATAACCTGCCGGGATTTTCCCCCTTTACCCGGGGGGTGCGCGGCAGCATGTATGCGGGGCGGCCCTGGACCATTCGTCAATATGCCGGTTTTTCGACCGCCGAAGAAAGTAACGCCTTTTACCGCCGGAACCTCGCCGCCGGACAGAAGGGCCTGAGCGTCGCCTTTGATCTTGCGACCCACCGGGGCTATGACAGTGACCACCCCCGGGTCACCGGCGATGTCGGCAAGGCCGGGGTGGCGATCGACAGTGTCGAAGATATGAAAATCCTGTTCGATCAGATACCGCTGGACCAGATGTCGGTTTCAATGACCATGAACGGCGCCGTCATTCCCTGCCTCGCCTTTTATATCGTTGCCGCCGAGGAACAGGGGGTGAGCCGGGACAAGCTCTCGGGCACCATTCAGAATGACATCCTGAAGGAATTTATGGTGCGTAACACCTATATCTATCCGCCCGAACCAAGTATGCGCATTATCGGCGATATTATCGAATATACCTCGCGTGAGATGCCTAAATTCAACAGTATTTCCATTTCCGGCTATCATATGCAGGAAGCGGGCGCGACCCAGTTGCAGGAACTGGCCTTCACCCTCGCCGACGGTATGGAATATGTCCGGGCGGCACTCAATAAAGGGCTGGATATTGATGTCTTTGCCCCGCGTTTGAGCTTTTTCTTCGCCATTGGCATGAATTTCTTTATGGAGGTGGCCAAGCTCCGCGCCGCGCGGACCATCTGGGCGCAGATTATGGAGAATTTTGGCGCGAAGAATCCCAAGAGCATGATGCTGCGTACCCATTGCCAGACATCGGGCGTGTCGCTGACCGAAAAAGACCCCTACAATAATGTCATCCGCACCACGGTCGAGGCGATGGCGGCGATGCTCGGCGGCACCCAGTCGCTCCACACCAATGCGCTCGACGAGGCGATTGCCCTGCCCACCGATTTTTCGGCCCGCATTGCCCGCAATACCCAGATCGTCCTGCAGGAGGAAAGCGGCATGTGCAATGTGGTCGATCCGCTCGGCGGCTCCTATTACGTCGAATCCCTGACCAACGCGCTGGTGCAGGAGGCATGGAAGCTGATTACCGAGGTCGAGGATCTCGGCGGCATGACCAAAGCGGTCGAAAGCGGCATGCCCAAGATGAAGATCGAGGAGGCCGCCGCCCTCAGACAGGCCCGCATCGACCGGGGCGAGGAGACAGTGGTCGGGGTCAATAAATACCGGCTTGAAAAAGAGGATGCGATTGACATCCTCGACGTTGATAATGAGGCGGTGCGTGAGGCGCAAATTGCCCGGCTCACCAGAGTGAAGACAGAACGGGACGAGGCAAAATGTCAGGCCGCGCTCAAGGCCTTGACAGAGGCGGCACAGGCAGACGATAATCTGCTGGAACGGGCCGTCGATGCGGCGCGGGCGCGGGCGACACTCGGAGAGATTTCAGACGCCATGGAAAAAATATTCAACCGCCACCGGGCCGAGGTAAAATCCATATCCGGCGTTTATGGTGCCGCCTATGACGGTGACGAGGGCTTCCGGAAAATTCAGGCCGATATTGAAAAATTCGCCGAAAAGGAAGGCCGCCGCCCCAGAATGCTGGTGGTCAAGATGGGACAGGACGGCCATGACCGGGGGGCCAAGGTGATCGCCACCGCCTTTGCCGATATCGGCTTTGACGTCGATGTCGGCCCGCTATTCCAGACCCCGGAGGAGGCCGCGCGCGAGGCCATCGAAAATGATGTTCATATCATCGGCGTATCATCGCTCGCCGCCGGGCACAAGACCCTGATTCCCCAACTGATTGCCGAACTGGAAAAGCAGGATGCCGGGGATATTCTGGTGATCTGCGGCGGGGTGATCCCGGCCCAGGATTATGATTTCCTCTATGATGCTGGTGTCGCCGCCATTTTCGGCCCCGGCACCAACATCCCCGAGGCTGCTGCAAGGGTGCTTGAGGTGCTGGACAAGCGGGGGTAAGGTGAATATTACAACAAGTGGATAAAAACAGGAGCAGAATTAATGATTCTGGAAGTGGCCCTTCTTGATGTAAAGACCGGACAGGAAAAGAAATTTGAGGACATGTTTGAAGAAGCACAGAATATCATATCAAATATGCCGGGCTATATTTCCCATTCTTTAAAACGGTGCATTGAGAGAGAGAACCGTTATATTTTGTTAGTGAATTGGCAAAAACTGGAAGATCATACCGTTGGTTTCAGGCAATCAACCGAGTATCAGAAATGGCGTCAATTGTTGCATCATTTTTATGATCCATTCCCGGCGGTGGAGCATTATCAGGAGGTTTTTTAAGGAAGTTATTTGCAAATAATAATTCACTAAATTAACCCCGAGGATAAGTTTAACGCGCTGGCCTGACATCCTCAAATCTACCGCAAGGGTGCTGGAGATACTGGATAAATGAAAATAACCCGCTACTTTCGTCATTTCCCGTCATTCCTGCCCCCCTTTTGCCCTTCCCGTCTCCTTTTTGTCATTCCCGCGCAGGCGGGAATCCACTAAGATGCCCGAATGGATAAAACGGGATATGTTTATATATTGGCAAGCGGGCGCAATGGCACCTTATATATTGGTGTAACCAGTGATCTGATACAGCGGATATATCAGCATAAAAATGATCTCAGCAAGGGCTTTACTCAAAAATACGCGGTACATGATCTCGTTTTTTACGAAACGCATGAGCGAATTACAGATGCTATTATCCGGGAAAAACAGCTGAAAAAATGGAACAGGAAGTGGAAGCTCCGGCTTATAGAAAAATTTAACCCCGACTGGCAGGATTTATATGACAGGATATGCCGGTAGGGCTGGATTCCTGCCTGCGCGGGAATGACCCGGAAGAAGACAATAATACCAAGCCCCGCAAACATCGGGCAGGGTATGGACATACTTTTTGAACCTGTTTTGTCATTTCGCCCCCTTTCTGTCATTCCCGCGCAGGCGGGAATCCAGTCTATGCCACCTCTTTCATGAAAATATGCCAGCTTTTATCTATATCCGGAAAATGTCATTTCCCCACGGGGAGAAATCCGGTAAGATGCTGAAATGAATAAGAAACGAAACGAAATGACCGCGCTCGACATCCTTGAAAAAAATATCCTGACCGGGCAGAGGCGCGCGCTGGCCAAGGCGATTACCCTGGTCGAAAGCGGGCGGGCCGACCATCAGGCCGAGGCGCAAAAACTGCTGGCGCGCCTGCTGCCGCACACGGGGAAATCTGTCCGCCTCGGCTTTACCGGCACGCCGGGGGTCGGTAAATCGACCTTTATCGAGGCCTTCGGATTATTTCTGACCGGGCGGGGTCACAAGGTCGCGGTGCTGGCGGTCGACCCGTCTTCCATCCGGACCGGCGGCTCTATTCTTGGCGATAAAACCCGGATGGAACTGCTATCACGCGACCCGAATGCCTTTATCCGCCCGTCACCCTCGGGGGGCACGCTTGGCGGGGTGGCGCGCCGTACCCGCGAAGCCATGCTTGTCTGTGAGGCCGCCGGATATGACATTGTCCTGATCGAGACGGTCGGTGTCGGCCAGTCGGAAATTGCCGTGTCCGACATGGTTGATATGTTCCTGCTGATGCTGGCCCCGGCTGGTGGCGACGATCTTCAGGGCATCAAGCGCGGCATTATGGAGCTGGCCGACCTTGTGATTATCAACAAGGCGGACGGGGACCTGGAGAAGGCCGCCCGCAAGGCCGCCGGGGACTATAGGGCCGCCCTGCGTCTGATGCGGCCCAAAGTTGCCTGCTGGACCACCAGTGTTATTCTCGCCTCGGCGATTGAGGGGCGCGGGCTTGACCGGATATGGAAACAGATACAGGCCTTTGAAGGGGCCATGAAAGACAGCGGCATACTGGCAGAAATGCGCGCCCGACAGGCCCGGGCCTGGATGTGGTCTGAAATTCATGACCAGATGATGGAGGCGTTCCGGACCCGTCACCCCGACAGGCTGGAACAGATAGAACAGAACGTGGCACAGGGCAAGACCCCGGCCACCACCGCCGCGCGCAGTCTTTTGCGGGATTTCCTCAAATAAGATCGGGAAACGCCTTGACCTGCCCCCTTCAATGCCATATATACCGCTCTCATATTTCGAGCGACCTCCCGGTGAGTCTGATGTCTCCCGGTGACGGCACAGAACAAGACGACAATACAGGATTTAAGGACAAGATTATGTCACGCGTATGTGAATTGACCGGCAAGACCGTAATGAGTGGAAATAATGTCAGCCACGCCCTTAACAGAACCCGGCGGAAATTCCGCCCTAACCTGATCAGGGCAACATTATTGAGTGACATACTGGGCCAGTCGATATCCCTGAAAATCTGCGCCAATGCCCTTCGTACGGTCGAGCATAATGGCGGTCTTGATAATTTCCTCGTCAAGGCCAACGACATCAGCCTGTCATTAAAGGCCCGTCGCCTGAAAAAACTGGTGAAGAAAAAACTGGCCGATAAAGCCGCCTAATTACCCTTTGCAAGAATTCTCTTAAAGCCGTTAACCTGTGTAACGGCTTTTTTTGCGAGCCTGTTGTCCAGCCGGAACATCATCAGAAGATTGCGTTGCAAGGGATTATAATTATTATCTGACATGATATAGATGATAACCTCCCCGGCCTTGTTTTTCCGGACAGCCAGCGCCTCCATATTATCCAGATTGAACGGGAAAGCCAGATCGGCAATGATCTCTCCCTTCACCATCCTGCCCGGCTTTATTGATAGCGCAGGCAGACGCACCAGCCGGGCGGCCATGCCTCTTGCCAGCGAAAAATGCCGTTCCAGTACCAGAATATCCCCATCCGGCAAGGTCGCCATATCTGTCGGCCTGTAAGAGGCGGCGATTTCATACCTCAGCGGTTCAATCCTGCCCCGGCCCATGAGCCAGCCCTGTGTGTGGGATATACTGCCATCTGTTTCAACGGTATTTTCCGAAAAGGCCAGCATCCTGCCGTCCGCCAGGGTCGTCAGGGCCTCAATCCCCAGATTATCAGAGAGAATTGCATAATCTTTCGGTAGCGCGGGGGCAAAAGTAATTTCCTCGGCCCGGGCGGAAAATAACGAGGCAAAATCACCTGGCCGGTCAGCCTGAAAATAACGCAAGCTATGGGGGCTTTCAAAAGACACGACATAGCCCGCCCCGTCAACGGCGGTTACGGCCTCGGCATCTGTTGGTGTGGTTTTGCCCTTTCCCTGTGCTTTTTTTAACGGGGCCATGCGAACATTTTCAAGATCACTCAGACGGCCCTGCCCATCATAAATTATATCGGCAACCAGCCATTGATCACTATCCGAAAGGCCCAGGATATGCTTGCCATCCGGGCTGACCAGCAGACTGGAAATACCGCCGAAACGACGTTTGGGACTGGTAATTTTCACCCCGCCCATATAATGCAGCCTGCCCACGCTGGTAATGTTAATATCCCTGTAATTAAGCGGGATGGACATGGTGACCACGGGAACGGCATATTTGTCCATGGGCACGTCCTCACCATAAGCCCGGGGCATCAGGCACAGGCCAGTCAGGACGAGGCACGCAAACTTATGGTATAACCCTGTCATATACTGCCTTTTTCGCTAGGGATCATTAATTGATAAATGTGATGTTTTTCATAAGAATATGTTAACAATATGGTGAAATGATAAAGGTCAGGTAAAACAGAATTTAACTCAAGAAAAAAACGTGCTGGCAGAAAAAACAACCAATCCCGAAAACAGATGTGCGGACGGCACAAACAAACAGCAGGAATTTATTCTGGTACAGGTTGCCCTGCGGCTGTTCCATGAGAAGAGATATGACAAGGTAAAATTCTCCGACATCGCCCGCAGTGCCGGTATCCCGACCAAAGAGGCACAGGTCTATTTTGCCGATAAAGCAGAAATCTGCCATCAGGTTATCGACACCCATCTGGATAATCAGGCTGCCCTGTTCGCCGACATCGACCTGAACAGTAATCCGCGCCAGCGGCTGAGCCGGTTTCTCGATAATATTGCCGACGATGCCAATGCACTGGTCTTGCGGGGTTGTCCGCTGACCAATCTGTATTTTGATGTCCGGGGAGAAGAAGAACAGCTTGTCCGCCACGCGACAAGGCTGATGCGGCAGAGGCTTGACTGGATCACCCAGCAATTTGTCCTGATTACCCGGGTCGAGGGCACGACGGATTTCGCCGAACGGCTGAGCAGTGCCATTATCGGCATCTGTGTCCTGGCCGAAGTCAGTGGAAACGAACGCCTGATCAAACGGCAGGTCAATCAGCTTAAATCCTGGATCCGCTCCATGTAGGGCTTTGCTTCTGTGGACGATTAGGCATCCTCATGAAAATAATCATAGATATTCCGGGCCAGGGTCCGGCTGATTCCCGGGACTTTCTCAAGATCACTCAGCCCTGCGGCTTCCACAGAACGGGCAGAACCAAAATGTAGCAGCAGGGCCTTTTTGCGGTGCGGGCCAATGCCGGGCAAACCATCAAGAATGGATTTATGCATGTTTTTCGCCCGTTGCTGGCGGTGGCTGCCGATGACAAAACGGTGGGATTCATCCCGCAGTCTTTGCAGAAAATAGAGCAGCGGATCACCAGCAGGCAGTTTGAACGGGGACTTGCCCGGCAGATAGAAATCTTCCCGT